>CAMAML010000203.1 GCA_945836835.1 uncultured cyanobacterium
CGGGCAGTGCGATATTTCAAACGCTGCTCATATCCAATACGAATCTCGCAAAGGAGAAGGACATATTAATGATTGGTTGAGAGATAATACGGATAACTACGTGGGTTATTATTTCATTGATAACTGCGGTAGCAAGTACAACCAAGGTTACGGGTTAGACTTGTCTAACATGACCAATGCTTTCTTTACATATTTTGCACAATATATGGACGGATTGGCAACAACGGACTATAAAGTTACAAACGAAAAAGATTCTTCTAATTTCGTTACAAGTGATGCTTCAAATTTTGCCTTTGATGTTGTAGAAGAAGTTGATACAACCGGTGATAACCTTATGATAGCAAACTTCTACGATACTTTGTTCAACCAGATAGCAATGAACGGCTGGACAAAGAACGAGAATGTGGATGATACAGAATATCTTCAGACGATGTTGAAGAGCGGAGCGATGTATATTTCCACAATGGACGAGGACGAATATTATTACCAGAACAACTACGCAACAAACACTTATATCAAAGAAGTAACTGACGAAGAGGGCATTGCACTTGCCGAAGCGAAGTATAACAGAGAAAAAGAAAAGATTAACTACAAAGAAAATATCATAGATATGAAGATGAAGAACCTTGACACGGAAATATCTTCTCTGAACACGGAATACGAAACGGTAAAAAGCGTCATCTCAAAAAATGTTTCCAAGTGCTTCAAGCGTTACAGCGCATAGCTTCTTGCTAATACTTTTCGTCTTACCGGTGCCACGGTTTTCCGGTGATTTCCTACCCTAATTAACTTTTCTCATTGATTTCTTTTTATAATTGTGCTAAAATCCCGTTTATAGAGGTGGTATTTGATATGGTTAAACAAATTTGTCCTAAAGACAGAATTATTTTGGCACTTGACGTTGAAACATTGGAAGAAGTGGAGGAGCTGGTTAACGAGCTGAAAGACTACGTCGGATATTTTAAAATAGGGCTTCCGCTCATAACCTCATACGGTTACGAGGCGGTTAGGCTTATAGAACGGCTGGGCGGGCGTTGCTACTATGACGGCAAGTTTCATGACATCCCGAATACCGTCCAAAAAGCATGCATAAACCTTGTGAAAAACGGGATAAAATTCTTCAACATCCACCTGCAAGGCGGTTCTAAAATGGTTGCGGGGAGTGTTAAGGCGGTCAACGCTACCGCAAAACGACTTGGCGTAGAAGCTCCCGTCATGCTCGGCGTAACTTTGCTTTCAAGTTTCGGGCAAAGAACTTTGACAACGGAACTTTGTGTAGACAAAAACATTGACGATTATGTTTTACAGCTTGCAAAACTTGCTTATGAGTCGGGGTTAAACGGGGTAATCGCCAATGCCGAGGAGGCTAAACAGATACGAAAAGAGATTAAGGACGACGATTTTATGATTGTTTGTCCCGCAACCCGTCCGACCTGGGCGTCCGTGAACGATCAGGTCAGAGTAGACACCCCTCGGGAGGCTATTTTGTCGGGCGTGGACTATCTTGTAATCGGCAGACCGATTACCACTGCCGAGAACAGGGTTGTGGCGGCACAGCTGGTCTTGGATGAAATCGCAACGGCTTTGGAAGATATGAAAGTTTTGGACGTATAAACCTATTATCAAATATTTTGTTTTTTTAAGCCGTTATATTCCACATAATCTTTGAATATTGAGGTTATCAATTTGTTCAGGCTAATATTTTGCAGCTCGGCAATTTCAACAAGTGCTTGGTGAATTTCCGACCCGGTCCTGACGTTGAAACTGCCACTGTATGCTTTCTGTGGTTCTTTCCCGATTTCTTTGCAGGTTGCAATATAATCTTCCACCATTTCGCGGAAAGCATTTTCAAGTTCTTCAACGGTTTCTCCTTCGTATGTTACCAAATCATCAATGAAAAGTATTTTCCCGTAAAGGCACTTGTCATCCAAGTCATATTCTACCGACCCCATATAGTTTTTGTATTTTAGAACTTTGTTTTGTTTTGCGATTTTTCTCATTTTATCAATCCGTTCCTTTCAAGTTTGTTAATAATTCGGTGGATGTATAGAACAATATCGTAAAACTTTTTTCATGTCAATTTTAGCTTTTCTTTTTTCTATTTGCAACATAACGTAAAATTTATGTAAAGATTGTTCACTTCATTTTTTTTTGGAAGTATAATCTTTGTAGTGATAGATTATATGGATTAAGAAAGAGGCTTATGCAGCAAACTCAAGAGAGAAGAAAAATTGAAAATATCGATTTCAATATAGATTTGGCACAAAGTTTCGGGGTATATAAAAATTCGGCGGAATATTCGCTTTTGGATTACGCAAGCTCGGTTAATATTTCCTGCGGGTTCCATGCGGGCGATCCGATGAGTATTAAAGAGGCGTTACTGAAAGCCAAAGAAAAAAATATCGTTGTCGGTGCTCATATCGGGTTCCATGATATTCAGGGGTTCGGTTACCGTGATACCGTATTAAGCGATGACGAGCTTGAGGCTCTTGTCGTTTATCAGGTCGGGGCATTGATGTCGTTTGCAAAAACTTACAAATTGGAAATAGAACACGTCAGACCGCACGGGGCGATGTACAAACGTGCTGCCGAAGATTTCAGGTTCGCAAGCCTTATTGCACGTGCGATGAAAAAATGTTCTCAATGGCTTGTATATTACGGTGCTGCGGGAGATGTTACCGAAAGCGTCGGAGAGGCGGAAAACGTTCAGATTGCACAAGAGGTTTTCCTTGATAAACCTTACAATGCAGATGGAACGGTGATTTTTGACGAAAACCCTTCCGATAATATTTTTGGGGCGGTTAACAGGTTAAAGACATTGCTGGCAACCTCAAAGATTGATAATTCTATTGGAGGTTCGACCGTGATTACTGCCGATACGGTGCATTTTTCAAACAAGTCGGCAAACTCGCTTGCTCTTATCAGGCAGGCTTATGATATTATTAAACCGGTTCCCGTTAATTATAAAAACGTGTATAATTCCGGTTGGGTAGAATAAAAGGTATTTATCGGGTAGGAGAAAAATGAAAAAATTTACTGAAGCTGTCAAATTTCCAAAAGATGCGGGGTGGTTAATCCCCGGTTTGCAGGTGAAAAGATGGTTGATAATGATTTTTGTCGGAGCCGTATTTATGGCTTTGGGTTTGCTTATTCTTTGTGATATTCGACCTATTTTTTACACGATGGAATTTATCAAAAAATTTGCCTCTCGGGTTTCGACTGAGTGGATTGCGTTTGCGGTCGTGATGTTCGGGGCGGCAATCTTCTTTAA
>CAMAML010000204.1 GCA_945836835.1 uncultured cyanobacterium
ATTATACCACAAAGCCTTTCAAAAGTCATCTGTTTTCTTCAAGATTTTTTATTTCATTTATGATAAAATCGGGTTTTGCACTGCGACTTTTTCCTCTTGCAAAAGGGATTATGCAATAGGTACAACGATTATCGCAACCGTCTTGAATTTTAAGGCTTGCACGTGTTTGGGAAGTAGCTGCAAGGTGCGTTGAATTAAATTGCGTCAGCAACATAATATCCGTCGCCATACATTTATTCTCGGAGTTCTTTAGCCTCTCAAGGACCTCAAACATTCTCAGCTTTTCGTCGTTTCCGACGACATAATCGACAAATTCCGTTTTCAGAAGATTTTCTTTCTCGATTTGAGCCATGCAACCTGTTACTATGTTCAAAATTTTTGGATTTTTATGTTTAGCGTTTCTTAAAAGATACTTCGCCTCGTTGTCACTCTTGTGGGTGACGGAACAGGAGTTCAGAATGAAAAAGTCTGCCTCTTCAAGATTTTTCACCTCTTCCCAACCGTGCGAGATAAGGTTTTCAAGAATTACGGTACTTTCATATTTATTGGACTTGCAGCCCATTGTGTGGATTAAAAATTTACTCATTCTTTTATACTATAAGAAATAAAATCAAATGTAAATATTTATAACAAAAGTTAAAGAAATCGGCAAAAAATTTTACTTTTCGTTTTAATAATTATACAATAGACATACAAGAAAGTGTAGGTGTTTATGGCAATATCGGCAATATCGGGAAATGTGGCACAAAACGTTAATTTTAGCGGGAAAAAGCATCCGAGAGAAAATATAGATAAATTTTTGGAAATGGATAATATGCAACTTGCACTGATTGCAAGAGAAAAAGCCATGAAAGATTACAACAAAAGACACCGTACGACTATTGGGTTATTCTTGTCAGCACCTTTGGTTGCGGGGATTTCATCAGCAATTCTTTCAAAAGGGAATACAAGATTTTTAACCAAAGAAGTCAGCGGTTGTGCGGCAAAACTTGCAGCCGGTATAAAAGGAGCGACTCCGTGGGCTGTTACTTTAGGTGCTTTGGCAGCCGTTAACGGTGCTGTTAAACTTAGCAACAACTCCGAAAAGGTTGCGGATTTTAGAAGAAAACATGGGCTTCTGTCTTTTGCGTCAGACATTACCGCAATGGGAGTGCTTTCAACACTGGCTTATACGGCAGCAAATGCGTTTGCGGGCAAGTTAAAACCTGAAACCGTACAAAAAATTGCAAAGAAAGTCGGGGCTTCGGCAGACTTTATCAACGGAATTAAACTTCCTAAATTCTTGCAATCGGCAAAAGAAACGGTTGCAAAACACTTCCCGGATGCTATGAAACCGTCAAATCTCGTTAAAAACGCTCCCGATTGGATAAAATCGACCGGCAAAAAGTTGATTTCGTGGACTCCTTATATTGCTCTTACTACCGCTTTCTTTAAATCTTTTGCCGATAGCGGAAAGGCGGTATCTGATTGGAACAGAAACTTTATTTACTTGAAAAGCAAACAGGATAAATTGGCGGAAGTCGAGCAAAACGAGCTTAACACGATTGACGAATAGGCTTGTATGTGAATAATTTAAACAAAAAGCTCCGAAATTTTCGGAGCTTTTGATTTTGTATGATGGCTAATATTAAAACATTTTGCATTATTGACTTTAATGCACTTATTTAGCTATAATGTAAGAATGATAACATTCAGACAATATGTACACCAATCAGCAACGTACAAACTTATCAGATCATTTCTCCTAAAGTTTGTAGATTTAGTTGCTACATTTGGCGGGATAGTCCAAAACGGGCTTGCGACCTTGAAATATCTCTTGATATTGCAGGTTGAACGCAAAGAGCTTTTGGAGCAGTGTGTAAGGTTTGGGATAACTTCTTTGCCGATAACGCTTTCCATTGTCGGCATGACTTGCGTCATTGTTGCCTCGCAGGTTGCCGCCGAAATGGTTAAACAGGGTGGGGGCAACTTTGTCGGGCTGTTTATGAGTATTCTTATCGTAAGAGAAGTCGGTGCGATAATGTCGGGGTTTGCAATAATTTCGATGATCGGCTCTTCTCTTGCCTCGGAAATTGCGACGATGAGGGTAACCGAGCAAATAGACGCAATTTCCGTCCTAAAAGTTGACCCGATACGGTATCTTTTTGTCCCGAGGGTGCTTTCGGGAATTTTGATGATGCCTCTGGTCGTAATTATTTCATCGGCGTTCGGGGTTGTTACGGGAGCGTTAACGACGGATTTATCGACGGAATTAACGTATCGTGCATATTTTGACTCGGCATGGATCGGGATACATATGAAAGACTTGGGCGTGTGCCTGCTAAAAGCCGTAACGTTTGGCGGAACAATCGCTCTTATAAGCTGTTCGTGCGGTTATCAGGCAAAAGGCGGTGCCAAAGGCGTCGGGCTTGCAACGACAAAAGCCGTTGTGTGGTCGTTCGTTGCAATCGTAATTTGGGATTTAATATTCGCCATTGCGTTCTTTTTCTGATAAAATAGGGTAGAAAGATGAGTATAACGGTTAAAAATTTAACAAAAATATTTGACGGAAGAAAAGTTTTGGATGACATCTCTTTTGAGGTTGCCGACGGGGAAACTCTTGCGATTGTTGGGTTTTCGGGGTCGGGAAAGAGTACCGTATTGAAAATTATCTGCGGACTTCTTGAAAAAGACGGCGGTGAAATCATCACCTCCAAAGGTGATATTGCCATGGTTTTTCAGTATTCGGCACTGTTTGACTCGCTGACGGTTGCGGATAACATCTCTTTTGCACTCAGAGAACGCAAAGAACTTCGCAAAAAATATACGGAAGCTCAGTTAAAAGAAATCGTCGCTCAAAAACTTGAGCTTGTGGGGCTAAAAGGCATTCAGGAAAAGTTTCCTTCGGAATTGTCCGGGGGCATGCAAAAACGCGTCAGCTTTGCACGTGCAATCGTAACCGAACCCAACACAATCCTCTACGACGAGCCTACGGCAGGTTTAGACCCAATTTCATCAACTTTGATTGAAGATTATATAGTAAGGCTTAAAGAGCAAACAAACGCCGCTTCAATCGTTGTAACCCACCAGATGTCAACAATTACGAGAACGGCAAACAAGCTCATCATGCTTTATAACGGGAAAATAGTTTTTGCGGGAACCCCCGAAGAAATGCTAAGGCAAGACAATCCTTATACAAAGCAGTTTGTCACGGCGTCTCTTGAAGGTCCGATGAACATGTTATCTTAGTTTTAAAATACTCCGATTAGGGAAAATAAAAGA
>CAMAML010000205.1 GCA_945836835.1 uncultured cyanobacterium
CGCACAATCGGCAACAACTACGAGAAAAAACTCAAAACTTTTATCACGATATAGGTAAAAATTATGCAAGAAAAAGTTATTCAAAGTTTAAACAATCTGATATTCGGAATAATCGATGGGATATGGGTTGAAAAACCCTGTAAAATAATAAAAGTTCACTCTCAATACCTCGTTGATATAGAATATTTTGACGAGGGCAAAACCGATGTTTTGTTTAACGTCCCCGTCAAAAATTTTCAGACAAAAAACGCATATTTTCATTTAAAAATCAACGTCGGCGACAGAGGCACGGTTCGTTTTTTGGACGAAAACCTTTTGAATTATCTAAAATCTTCCGAAAAATTCCCCGAAAAAATTTACCAAAACCACGCCGTCCAAAACGGGCTGTTTGTCCTCGGGTTTTGTCCCGAAAATGAAGAGTATGAGTTTGGGGACGGAGAAATCTCAATCGGGACAAAAAGCGGTTCGTTAATCACGATAAACAACAACGAAATCACTATCCGTGGCGGAAACATTATCCTTGACGGCACAACCGTAATTGAGGGCAAAAGTTTTTTGAACCACACTCACTCCAACGGAAATAACGGAAGCCCGACGGGCGGGGTTCTTTAAAAAAAAGAAAGGAAGTTTTTAACTATGTTGTACGACGTAAAAAATATCGAGCTTGTCTGGCGAGGCTTAACGTTGAGCAAATTTGCGGGAACAAAAGTCAAAATTTCTCAAAGCGGCGACGCCGTCAAGACCTACACGGGGATTTTCGGCGAAACCATGACAATCCCGAACGCCACGAGGTTTTGGCACATCACATCAAACTTTTTAGCAAACAGCGAAAGCTACAAAATCCTCGAACAAGACTCACTCTACCACACCTCGGGAACTTTAATAGTCAGAGATTTGAACACGGGAACCTCCGACACCTTCTCGGACTGCTACGTCAACTTGCTTGAAAACAAGCAGGATTGCAAGGAAAGAACAGTTGTATGGTTCGCAGCAAAAAGGAATTATAAATAATGAAAGATTTTAAAATTACCGCAACAAACGGACTTAATTTTCAAAACGGGGATTTTGAGCTGATTTCCCAAAAAGAAAGAATTATTCAGCACGTAAAAACTGCACTCTACACCTTTAAAGGCGAATGGATTTTAGACCAAAAACGAGGTGTCGACTATCCGTCGGGGTTAAAAAATCCGAACTTTCTCGAGTACGAAATCCGCTCCCAAATTCTCGAGGTCGAGGGCGTAACTTCAATCTCAAATTACACCCAAAGTTTTGACACAACAACCCTTTCCGTGCGGATTGACGCCACATTAATCACAAAATACGGGGAGGTAAAATTTAGCGAACAAATCGGAAAGGACTACAACTTATGACAACGGACACACAACGGTGGGGGCTTGGGAAATTAAGCGGGTATCTTAGGGCAAACGGGGATATAAATTTTCTTGTTAAAACAATTATGAAAAGGTTCGCCACCCTTGAAAAAATTACCGATGAATTAATCTCAAACCTTAGCATAAGTTACGCCAAAGAAAAATGGCTTGACTATATAGGTTTGGAATTGGGGGCGATTAGAGATGAAACCAATTTCGGGAACTATTTTTGTCTAAACCAAAAGCATTGCAATGTCGAAAAAGAATTTTACTTTTTAGCCGACAACCAAAACCCCGAAAAAACCATACCGCTTAACGATGCGGAATTTATTCAAAAAATTTATGCCTATATTTCAAAAAACATTTCGTTCGGAAGGTTTGAAGAAGTGTTAAAATCACTAAAACTGATTACCCGTGCAGACCGTGTCGAGTTTTCGTTCCCTGATGGTGCGACAATCGGCATAAACCTTACGGGGGATGAGCTTTTGCTTACCCCGAGTGCAATCACTTACATTCAAAATACTGCTATTTGTGAAGGAATTTATATAAAGGAGATTACAATCAATGAATAAACCGACAAAACCTAACGTTTCAATTCCCGAAAGTTTTGCAAACAACGGGACAAAAACGGACTTTAGCGAAACAAAAATCGAAAACGGATTTGAACGATTTACCCCCGAAATTCTTGCGGGCGATAATCTTAACAAATTCATCGACGACACCTACAAAGGCTTAAACTATTCAATCAAAACCTCTGACGCCGTCAACCTCATTAACGACGAAGAAATTTTAACGTTTCAAAACAATTCTTTCAGAACCCTGCCTTTACAAAATCCGATGGCTTATTCGACGGGAAAAACCTCTGAAGATAAAATTCTGTTTAATGAACTTGTTGAAAGAAAACACTCGACGTTTGACCTGTCAAAGTTCAGCGTGGCAGGAACTCCGACTGTTACTGACGACGGCGTTGTAAGCGGGTTTAGTATAAGTAATTACCTAACTATCCAGTCAGTTGATTTATCAAAACCTTTTAAATTTTCAGGTACATTTACAACTGGAACTGATATATACCGTTCCCAAGCTGTATTTGCAGGTATAAGTACTAATCTGACTTTAGGTATTCATTTAGACGGATACCCGATTATTTATTATCCTCCAAGCAGCGGGAACCCGTGGATGAAATTGAGTAGAATAGTGTCAGCAAATACAACATATCACTATACGCTAACTTTTGATGGCACAAATTTAACTTTTAACCTGACAGACGGAGCTTCGTATAATCTAACGGGAACGCCGTCCAATTTAAATACAAGTGGCCTTGGTGTTATCTCACCATTTTATATAGGTAGAAATATAGGTGGTACATATATTATGCAACCCGACGCAATAATCGACCTCAAAAACTTCTCAATCACCGTCGACGGCAAGGAAGTTTTTTCGGGCAACAAAACAGGGCTGGATGTTATTAAGCCTGATAATTATAAGGTTGTCGGTAGTCCTGTGATAACTGACGACGGTGTTGCGAGCGGGTTTAGCAGTAGTGCTTATTTAACTTTACCTATTATTTTTCAACCTTCAAATAAAAAATGGGAAATAGATTTTAAAATAACTCCTAATAGTATAAATACTCATAACGACTTTTTTGGAAGTTCAAGTGGGACAGATTATAAGCACATTGGTCTTGGTGTTGCTTCAAATGGTAAGTTCGCATTATTCTTAAGCAGTAATGGCACTTCTTGGGATATAGCACGCAATAAAGGTGGTACAACATCTCTTGTTAGCGGAACGACTTATTTTGTTAAATTGGTTTATGACGGCACATCATACAAATTATATAGTTCAACTAATAATATTGATTGGAT
>CAMAML010000206.1 GCA_945836835.1 uncultured cyanobacterium
TGGTTAAGCACCAAATGCACGGGATTACGGGCATGATTAGAACCGATGCCGTAAATATTTTGGAAGAGTTTCTGAACCCGATTGAGAACGTAAAAGATCTGGACTGCCTCGGTGCAAGCAAAGAACAAATTCAACAGATTGAAAAATCACTCGTCGGAAAAACCGCCGAGCAGCAAAAACTTTTGCTCGAGAAAGCTCAGTACGAACTCTTAAACAGAGGTGCAACTCCCGACAAAGTTAAAGGGTTTTTAAACTCGACTCCTTCGGCAAGGGAATACATTATAAAAGAATTGAAGGCAAAAGCCCTTTCGTTCAGAGATTTAAAGGAATTTGAGGCGATAAAAGCCGCTCCGAACGAAAATCCCGTAAGACTTTTGGAGGTTCTGAAAAATGCTCCTCGGAATATGTATTCAAGGATAAGTTATTCAAACAAAAACGCATATTCTACCGTAAAAGGCGGGCTTTTCGGAAGGAAAGAATACTTTGATGCGGTGTTCAACAAACTTGTCGCTTGCGAAAAGCCCGAAATATTACGTCAACTGAACATCCAAACTCATACCACAAAATTAGGACGGGCATTGGCAAAAATGCACCTTCAATTTATGGAGGGTGCAACAAGCCGTATTTCGGGTGGAAAGTTTGCCGCTGCGATGCAGGCGTTCTTTATTGCGGAAGCACTCATAAGAGCTAACAGACAGGAAACCAACGGAGACAAGTTCAAGTCATTTATGGAAAGAATGATGGAACTGGTCGGGTTCTTCGTATTTATGCCGCCTGCGGTTCAGTTGACCTTCCATATGGCGGGGTTTGCAAATGCCGGCATGACTCCTCAACAGGCAGAAAGCTACAGCAAAGCTGTCGAGAAATTTAATGACAGAGTTATAAGCGGTGAATTCAAAAATAAATATAACCTATATAAACAGGAAAGAAAAGCTCTTGAAGCTCTCAGACCAAAAACCCGAAATCCGATAAAATGGCTTATAGAAAAATGTGGCAAAATTGTCGGCGTAGGGATTGATCAAATCAGACCATACACAAGACAAACGTTTGAAAAGATTACGCTCAAAGACCTTAACCCGCTCCAAATCTTCTCTAATCCGAAAGCGTTAGGGCATGCTTGGAAAGAAAGAATGCGTGACATCTTGCATAACCCTAAATACTGGCTCAAGCAGGGTGCGGGTTATCCGATGAGGTTTGGTATTCCTATGCTCCTGTTTATCCCGTTTGCCAATAAGTTCCTCGTAAAAGTATCTCACGCAATTTTCGGGAAACCGAAAGAGTCCCTGCTTGATGAAGAAAAGTTTATGGAAGAGCAGGAAAAAGCAAAAGAAGCCCAAATGCAGGCTCAAATGCAACAGCAGTTGCAGGGGCAACCCGCAATCCCCGTTCCGACGCCTTCGCAGCAGGCGGGGCATATGATGGCAAACCCGAATAATCAGGGGGTTAGAGTTGCAAGTCAGGGAAATTTGACCCCGTCAGCTCAGGCTGCCCGTCCGACTTCGGTCTCTCCGCAACGTGAAGAGGGCAGGGAAAATCTTTCTTCCGCATTCCTTCGTTCTCCGCAGGCGTTCAGGGAAGGGGCGACACCTCAAACCGTTCCTCAAGTCGGAACTTTGGGGGCGGAAAATCCTTTATCGAAAGATGAAACCGGGGCTAAATCCGAAAACGCCGACTTAAAATCGGACGGAAAAACTTTCGCAAACACTGCCAACCCTGCCGATAAGTCAAATAATGCCAAAAATTCAACCCAATCCGAAAAGAAATCCGAAACCGATAACTCCAAAACCGCCGAAGGAAGTCAAAACGGTGCGACTTCCACCGACAAACCCGCAAAAAAACTCACCTACAGCTACATCCCGTCCTCGGAAGGCGTGAAGGTTAAAAACAATGCCGTAAACAATTCCGAACTTGAAAAAGCCTTAAAACGAGCAGAGAATGCGGAGCAGGAAGCTATCCGAACTTTATCAATATAATGAAGGATTTACAACGGAAGTTTTAGGGGTAAAATTTATTTATGAAGTTACGCATGGTTTTGGAAAAAGACGAAAGAAACAATCCGGAGTACATAAGAGGGGTTGCATACCTGTTAAAGGATGAAGCCTCGACAATCCTCTTTGATTGCGGAAGCTGTGAAGACTATATCAACAGTTGCTATTCAAATTTAATAAATTTGAACGACGTTACCGATATTGTTCTGGGCGGGAATTTGCTTAACAAGACCAAGGGGTTTGCAAGATTGAAGGCGTTACATAAAGCACTTATCGCAGGTGGAAATCAGCTTGAGCAAAAACATCTTCTTGCTCATCCCGACGTATTTAGGCCCGAAAACGGCGAGATTTATTCAGGTTCCGATTTCAATAAGACGGAAGAAGAGATAAACAAGTTCTTCAAGCTCGTGCTTGACAAAAGTTCAAAATATATAAGCCACAATTTTGTTTATCTCGGTGAAGATTTGCGTCCAAAACAAAAAGGGGACAATAAAAATTACTCGGAAGCGGTCTCAATCGTATACAAATCTCAAAAGGGAATTGTGCTAGTTTCGGGTAAAATTTCTTCCGATTTGGAAAAACTCGTCAAATACGCAAAATACGTTACCTGTTCTCAAAAAATCAGAACATTCGTCGGCGGTTTGGACTTAGCGTACAAGTCCTCCGATGAAATTGAGGCTTTGGGTAAATTCCTCCAAAGTGAGGCTATAAAAAATATCTACCTCTTTTCACCCTTGCCCGCCGAGCATAACGGAATTTTGTCAAAATATATAAACATTGAAGAAATTCTTCCGAACAAAGATTATGTCTTAACTTAGGATTAAAAAATATTTATCGATTTGTTAACAAATTTTTCCCAAAAGTATTGATTTTTGTTTGTTTGTGTATTATTATCAGGGTGTAGAGTGCTTACGCCAAATTTGTACTCATACGAAATTAAAGGAAAAACTATTATGTCAATTAATTTGAAAAACAAACAAGACATCATTAAAGAATATGGTGCTAACGAGAAAGATACCGGCTCGGTTGAAGTTCAAATCGCTATGTTGTCCAAGAAAATAGCAGAGTTGACCGAACACTTGAAATCCAATCAAAAAGATTTCGCTACAAAAAGAGGTCTTTTGATGATGGTCGGTAGAAGAAAAAGATTACTTTCCTATATGAAGGGCAGAAATCTTGACGGCTACAGAGCATTGATTAAGAAACTCGGTATCAGAGGTTAATTTCTCTT
>CAMAML010000207.1 GCA_945836835.1 uncultured cyanobacterium
CTATATTTTTCTTTATGCTTGCGGGCTTTTGCCAAAGTGCATTTGCTCTTGAGGGGATTTTTTCGATTTCCTCAGCAAACTTTGACACCTCAAATTCGATAATATCCCTAACTTCGTCAAATTTAGCGGAAAATCCTAATTTAGCCGACATAAAAATTGTAAAACTTTCAAATCCGACAAGGATTTATTTTGACATCCCGAACGCCTCATTGAATGCGGGTAAAAAAGACTGGCAGTTCAGCAACTCGGAGGGGATTCGGCGGGTAAAGATTTCTCAGTTTTCGACAAACCCGCATATAGTTAGGGTTGTTATAAACTACGAGGACGGGTATAACATCGATAAGATGCAGATTTATAAGCTCAAAAACGGGGTTATAATAAAGTTTAAGGACGGAATTGCCCAAAACCCGTTTATGCAAAATGTTTATCGGGACGACAGGGCTTCGTTGAGTGATTTTTACGAGTATACGACGGTAACTACCCCGATTACTGACGATACGATTTCTCAGATAAATTCGGCGTTTAACACTGCGACCAACGACTTGAAACAGGATTTGAAACTTAATACAAAGTATTATATAGATAAGATTACGACAAAGAACGGAGCGGTTATAATTACGGGGTTCGGCTCGGTCGGGATTGAAAAACCGATGATTTTGTCCAACCCGACAAGAATTGTTTTTGATCTGCCAAACACTCTGGTTAACCCTTCGATGAGGAATAAGGAATACGTTTTTGCAGGCACGGAACGGGTTAAATTGGGACAGCTTTCCGTGAACAAAGCTCGTGTGGTGATTACGACATCGGACGTTACAAAGTATATCCCCGTCTATTCAAAAGATAATCAGACCATAACTTTTGCAAACACCGATAAAATCGGTGCTTTGGGCCTGGAGGCTCCGAACGTTAATATAACCGGTGTTTCCCATTACAAGATTGACTCTCAATCCAGTGCAATCACTCTCAATTTTGATAAGCCGATTGTACACGGATTTGACAGGACTAATTCCGAGGTCGTTGCGTATTTGTATAACGTTGCAAATTTTGACGAGGCTAAGTTTAACCAAGTTGTCGAAGGAACGGGGTTTGCAAAAGCGGGGTTACAAAAAAAATTGCACGGAGTGAAACTTGATATTCCGATAGTCCATGACAGCCTTGTAACAACGTTTGTCGGGGCGGACGGGAAGTCGTTGAAAATTCAGATAAAAGCTCCGAAAATCGAGATTGAAGCACCTACGGTTTTAACACCGCCTTCGTCGGCTCAGACGGAGTTAACCCCGAATATCGTTGCACCAAAAGGTACTTCGGGTAAACATCGGGTCGTAATTGACGCAGGTCATGGCGGTTCGGACGTCGGGGCGACAAGAAACGGTATTTATGAAAAAAATATTACGCTTGACGTTGCAAAGCGGGTCGAAAAACTTCTAAAAGCCCAAGGTTACGGGGTTTTAATGACAAGATCGGACGATACTTTCGTATCTCTTGCCGACAGAGTGGCGTTCAGTGAAAGCTATGAACCCGATATTTTCGTAAGTATTCACGTAAATTCAAGCACGAGCGAGGCGGGCAAAGGGATTGAAACACATTACTATCATCAGGAAAGTATGCCGCTTGCTCAGTCCGTGCATTCATCGCTTGCAAGTGCCATAAGCACAAACGACAGAGGACTTTTCAAGTCGAAGTTTTACGTCATAAACCACACGACCGCCCCTGCAATATTGGTTGAAATCGGTTTCATCTCAAACACTGCGGAAAGAGGGCAATTAGTCACGGAAACAAGAAAACAGGCAACGGCAAAAGCAATAGTGGAGGGTATTAACAATTATTTCAAGTCAAAATAAAAATAACCCCATAGGATTTTTTGACTCCGGAGTTGGCGGACTGACCGTGTTGTCGGAGTTTAGGAAAATTTTGCCCGAAGAAGATTGTATCTACTTTGGTGACACTTTGCATATGCCGTACGGCGAAAAATCCAAAGAACAACTTCTCGAGTTTTCAAAACAGGCGTTTTCTTACTTTGAAAGTCGAGGCGTCAAGGCGGTTGTTATGGCTTGTAATACGACTTCCGCAACGGTATACGATACGCTGAAAAACGATTATACGTTTAAACTTTACCCGATAATTCAATCGGTTACGGAAATTTTGGCAAACTTAAACGTTAAGAAAATCGGGGTCTTTGCAACCCCGGCTACGATTAATTCGCACGCATATAAAAACGGAATAAACGCCGTTAATAAGAAGATGTCGGTTGTGGAAATCCCCGCTCCCGAGTGGGTTAAGATAGTCGAAAATGGCACGGCAAGGTCTGATTTTGCTCAACAAGAATTGAGGGCAGGCATGGAAAAGATGATGAAACTTTCGCCCGAAAAAATCGTTCTCGGGTGTACCCATTTCCCGTTTTTGCTGTCGGAGTTGGGAAATTTTGTCCCCGCTCCAATGTTTATTAACCCCGCAAAATCTTTTGCGGAATTCATCAAACGGGATTTGGAAAAGTCTGATGCTTTTCACGACAAGCAAATACGAGGACGTGAAGAGTTTTTTGTAAGTTCGGAGCCTGAAAAATTTATCCAAACGGCACAGATGTTTTATCCCGTAAAATCCGCCGAGCTTTTGGACTTTGATGCGGTTGAAGTTTTGTCGTGAAGATAAAACAAAGGGTTGAAGCTACCGCCTCAACCCAAAACTTGTGAGTAAATATATATTCATAAATCTGTTTTATGCCCAGTTAGCCGCTATATAATCAGCTGTTCGATTTTGTCTTGCCTCATACTCGGCAATTTTCATATCTGCAATTTGCGAATTATCAGGCTTAATCCCCGGAATTTCTTCGCCAAAAATGCCTAAGTCCAAATTATTCAAAGGATCTGCTCCCGCAAAAGCAAGCTCCAATCTTTGTGCAGTTGTCAAGTTTGGATTGTTCCAAGCAGGAACCTTAGTCGTAAAATTTACACCTAAGTCACTGTACCAAGGATCGTTTAACAAATATCTGCCGTCGGCCTTGCTAATTTCTTCCGATACGCCGGTTTTTTTTACGTCAATAGTCTCTGCGGTTTTAACTTCCGTTTGTTCCGCCGTTTTCTTGCCGCCTCCAAGCGGATAATATCCGTACCCGCCGTTTCCATATCCGTTTACATTACTGAATAATGACATTGTTTTAATCTCCTTTTATTTACTCACATATTCTCTATCGGTTCGTTTACTCTTTCTC
>CAMAML010000208.1 GCA_945836835.1 uncultured cyanobacterium
AAACCGTTCGGTTTTTGACAAATTCCACAATCGGGCTTGGCGGGATGTTTGATCCCGCAAAAACACTCTTTAATCTTCCCGAATGCGACGAAACTATGGAGCAGGCGCTATGTAAGTGCAAATGTAATCAGGGACCTTATATGGTCGTTCCCGTTTTACAGGGGACAACTCCGAGAGGATTATGCGGAAAAGCCCTTGATACTGCTCTTAACCCTACCTGTTATATTGCAACGCCCGTTTTGGCACTGATAAAACTGGGTTTTACCATAAACAATACCTCATATTTTCAACCGCTTGCGGATATGATTGAGTCGAATTTTGCCGATCCTTATGATATTGCAAAAAAACTTTACGGCGCGGATTGCTTTATTAAATCTCAAAACCTTGATAGAGAAAGTGTTTTGGCGGAAAAAGACAAAGAGCTGAACGGGGAAGATTATGCGGTTTGTGTTCCGTCTGAAGGGGACGATGCCGAAAAATCGGTTAATATAGCGGACACGCCTTCAGTAGACGGAGAAACCGTATCTTATGCGGATTTATTGAAAGAAGGGATTACAAAAAACAGTTATGAACTTAAAATGTCAAAACCAAAGGCAGACTTAGTGCTTGAAGATTATAACCCGCAAACCCCTTCGATTGATGCGATGCGGACGGCACTTTTTACCCTGCCGGGGATTGACGAGTCGATATGGTCGGACTTATCGATTTGGAACAGGTCGTTTTCTCACAGGATTAAGCAGTCGGGGGTTCAAGTCTACCCAAACCGAGCGGAGTATAAGTTCAGGTACATAATGCAAAAGGATAAAAATGCACCCGTTGCAATAATTTATCCGTCAATCGGCGAGGGGATTAAATCTCACCATTCCGTCGTGTTTGCAAAACTCTTTTACGATAAAGGGTTTTCCGTGGTAATTCAGGGCAGTGCTTTTCAGTGGGAGTTTGCCTCAAGCATGCCCGAAGGCTATTACCCCGGAAATCCTTCACAAGACGCAAAATATTTGCAGGAAACCACCGCCAAAATTCTCCAAAAACTTGAAGAAAAGTATGACGTACAATTTGGCGACAAAGTCGTTATGGGAACGTCTTTCGGGGCGATAACCTGTCTTTTTGTCGCAAATGAAGAATATAAAACCCCCAAAATAGGTATCACAAAATTCATCTCGGTCAACCCGCCGATAGAACTTGTTTACGCAATGCGTCAGGTCGATAAAAATAATGAGGAATGGCTTAAAAATCCCGACAATTTGCGGGATAGAGTTGCAGTAACTTCCGCCAAAATCCTTAACCTATACAACAAAAGAAACGACAAGGATTTTAAGATTGGAACTTTACCATTCACGGATTACGAGGCAAAACTGATAACGAGCTTTGTTATGCACCAAAAACTTTCGGATTTAGTGTTTTCGCTAAGCGGAATCTCTCAAACACAAAACACTTCCGAAATCTATAAAAAGATTAACAACATGAATTTTGAAGATTATATGCATGAATATGTACTCGGGGATGGAGTTTTGGCGTTTGATGATTTGAACTACGATACGAGCCTTTATTCAATCGCCGATTATCTTCAAAACAACGACAACTACAAAATTTACCATGCACTGGATGATTATCTCGTGAATAACCGCCAGCTTGCCATGCTGAAAAAATATACCGGCGATAATTCTGTTTATTTCAGTAACGGCTCACATCTCGGGTTCATGTACAGACAGGAATTTCTTGACGCCGTCGTGGAGGATATTACAAATTTGAGAAAAGAAATCGCCTTGAAAAATCTCGAGAATTACCGACTGGTGTTGAAATAATTTTGTAAAAATTTTCACTGATCAAAAGCGGTTGTTCGTATCTTTGAGACAACCGCTTTTGTATAAGATGTTTTTTTCAAATCCCCGCAATAGGGAAATTGGTAAATAGGTAATTTTTAATCACCTAGACACACAGCATACTTGCTGCTGTTGCGGCCGTAGCCGTACCAGCTCGTGGACGAGGAGTCGAAGTGCCGTCCGTACCTGGTGCCGTGCTCCTTACTCGACCAGTAGCCGCCACTGAGGGTTGTTGAGATTGGACTGGAGTAGGTTGCCGGTAGGGTTTTGTTGTGGTATCCCCAAGTGCTACAAGAAGAGCTGACGCATACATTTTCATATGTGTCAACCGGTACGCCGAGTTGCATTGTGGCTATCTGTGCTAAGGTTGCCATGCTCGGTAAGTGTAAACCTAAGTCGTGGCAAGCTTTTACTGCTCCGCCCCATTTATCATTATCATCAGTGTAACAATCTTTTATCCCAAGTTCGTTTTTGTATTTGGCACAGTCGGCTTGCGTTAGGGCAGTGTAACTCGTTCCGAGGTCGACCATGCCAAGCAGTGAGTTCATTGTCCTAACATCTGTTCCGAGTTTGTTAGGTCCTTTTTTGCCGTTTATGTCAAAAACCATACTGACACATCCTGCGGTTGCATTTGTTTCGGGCTTGCCGTCAACTGTAGACCATTGATACTGTTTTACCTCGTCCAATGCTTGACAGTCCTTTCCGTAAACAAGAATTATTGGTATTCCGTCTCCTGTTACAATACCCATGGTTTTTGTTGAACCCGAATTAAATTGTAACGCTTCAAGTTTTTGCCCTGTTGTAAGTTCGCTCACGTTAAATGTTTTTGAACCGTTTGCGTTAGTAAACCCGCTACCGTTCCAACATTCTGCAAGGTTGCCGTTATCGCAAACTTTGGCAATACTCAGGTGTTTTTTTAGCTCGTCAACAAAGTTGCTTGTGGCGGTATCGTCGTCCCCATAATTACCTATTTTGCCCAAACTGTTCATCTTGTCCGTTGCTTTGGTAAATTTGTACTTAACCGTACGGACCTGCTCTTTTCTGACTTTTTCTTGAATGTTCGTCACAAGCGTCGGCATTGTTACCGCCGCAACTACGCCGATTACGCCAAGTGTGATGAGAACTTCTGCTAACGTGAAAGCGTTTAGCTTTTTGATTTTTCTGTTCATTAATGAACCTCCTTCTTTTTTTGCTTTGTGTACTTTTTCTTTTTTTGTCATGATTTCATCTCCTTTTTTGTGTGTAATTACTTTGTAACTATCGAAGCGTGGAGAACCTTGTGTCCCCTCGTCTCCGTTCAAAAGCGGACTATGTCCGCCGTCTCCACACAAGAGCAGCCTGTGGCTGCCACGACAAATCGGCGAAGAGCAACG
>CAMAML010000209.1 GCA_945836835.1 uncultured cyanobacterium
ATTTAGAATATATTTTATATATAACAATTCATAACGAGAGGTTTGCATAATGGATTTTAAGGTTGACAACACGGCCTACACCACGTTGGACTGCGAGCAGGAAGAGTTTTGGCAGCTACTTTCCGAACCTTCGGAAGTTTCTCGTGAGAGTGAGGCTCGGCGAAAAGAAACAAAATTTAATGCAACGCCACTGAAAAGCGTTTACTACGGAGCCGAAACGGAGCTTTTTTACGAAAAGGACTCGGACGGCGAGTATGCGGTGAAGTTTGCACCTGACGGCGGGCGGATTACGGCGGTAAATCCCGACGGCTCGTTTGACTCTCAGATTACTTCCGAGCTTGGCGGCTACGTTATTGCCTCTTGGAGCGGGGCGGGTGTTTTAATCGAATGTAGAATTTTCGACAAAAACAGAAACTTGAGTTTTCACAGAAAAAATGTTTTGGATACCTTTGGACGTGTTGTTCGTGAAGAAGATTTTTACGGTGATACGCACACTCCGAGTTGGGTTGCCGAGCTTTCGTACAATTCCGACGGGCATATTTGTTTTATGAAAACCTCTAACCTTAACAGTCGTAACCTTAAAACGACAAAAACACTCTTCCGCCACGGCAAGGTTGTCAGTGAGGTTTACAACGACCGAAACGAAAAGTTTTCGTGCCTGTCAACCTATTCTTACACCCCCGAAAACCAAATTCATATGATTGTTGAAAAACAAATTCATCCCGACAGGCAGCTGAATAAACAGTTTATATACAGGTTTGACTATAACGCAAGAGGAAACCTTTCAAAGGTTTATATTAACAGGCACGGTTACAGGCTTACTTTAATGTTTGCTTACGATAAAGATGACAGGATCGTCGAAGTCAAAGAGTTCAACTGCGGAAAAGTTGCTTCCGTTACGAGCGTTTTATATAAGGAGCGAAACGGGGAACGCTTTGCCGTCTTAAATAACAGCGGTTACGTATGGACAACGGCTTTGAATAAAGTTTTTGAGCAGTTTGTCGATCCGTTCCCGCCCGTAAACCAAAAAGGTGAATATTGCAGGTATTAGTATATTCCTCCGCATAGCTGAAAAAGAGATAGTTTATCTATCTCTTTTTTGTACAAAAATTTTACTTTTTTATCAGTTTTTCGACTTGTTCGTACTGTTGCTATTTTCTTCTCTTTGAACATCGGAATTGTCCAATCCTTCCCGTTGAGTGTTTACTTTGTCGGTATCGGATTTCGGTTGTTTTTTTGATTTCGATTGCGACGAGGTAAAAGTATCGCTGTAAGGCGTACGCTCTAAGGAATTTGCATCCCCGTTTCGCTTAACTTTTGCCGCTTCGCCGACCGCTTTTGTTTGACCCCAAAAACTCTGTACGAATGATACAGGTGTAATTCTGTTAATCATTTTTTTCCCCTATCTTTATACTAGTCCCAATAATTTATGTTTTTCGTAAATTTGTTCGACGATTTTGTCCAGCTTTTTGTAATCGTCGGATTTAAGTTTCCCTTTAACCTGTAAAGGCTCGATTACATCAAGTTTTAACCCCGAGAGCATCTGAGCAATCATATCAAAGAGTTTACCGCCCCAGCCGTAAGAGCCGACCAATGCGGCACATTTTGCCTTAGGTTTTAGAACACCCGCAAGGTATGCGATATTGACTGCGGCAGGGTGTGAACCCGCAAGCACCATTGATGTTCCAAGGACTATACTTGTCGCATCGACCAACGCCATTGCCAAGTCGCCCAAATCATCCCTTACAATATCGTATTTCAAGGTTTGGACACCTTTTGAATTAAGTTTATCCTGAATGTAGTTAATCATTTCTTCCGTACTTCCGTACATTGAAACGTATGGAAGCACAACCAGGTTCTTGCCTTCGTCAGCCGCCCAGTCCGCATACAAATCCAAGATGAAATCAGGATCTTTATAGATTGGACCGTGGCTTGGCAAAATCATCTCAGGTTTCATTTCTCTAATCATTTGAGTATATTTTTTGCACATGGTTCTAAACGGCATCATAATTTCCGCATAATACCTTTTTGCACTGTGTTCGAGTTCTTTGGAATTATTGGCGAAAATATCGTCAAACGTGTAATGAGCCCCTAAAAAGTCGCAGGTGCAAAGCAAATTATCTTCTACAAGGTACGTAAACATCGTATCAGGCCAGTGAACCCCCGGGGCAAGAATAAATCTGAGGGTTTTATCGCCCAATGAAAGTTCTTCGTTGTTTGTGATAACTTTAATTCTGTTTTCGGGAACCAAAAGCATTTCCACTATATTGTCACGAACTTTTGAATTTGTTACGACAACAGCTTCGGGAAATTTTTCCAACAATGCGGGAATTGAGCCGGAGTGGTCTTGTTCACCGTGGTTTGCGATGATGTAATCAATACGGGTAACGTTATTTTTTACCAAATTGTCGATATATTCTTCGGTTTTTGGCGGATACATCGTATCTATAACGGCAACTTTTTCGCTCCCTTTAACCAAATACGAATTGTAACTTGTTCCGTGTTCCAACGGAATAAGCTCGTCAAAAATAGTTCTTTCGCAGTCATTAAGCCCGCAGTAGTATATATTGTTTTTTATTTCTTTGAATTGCATTACATTTTCCCCTTTCCCACTCATCAATTTTATAACGAACATGTTTTTGTGTAAAGAGTAATTATAAAATTTATTTCAAATATTCAACAAGAGCGTTGAGTGCTATTGCATAAACTTTTTCCCCAAACCCACATATTTGTGCTAAGCAAACGGGTGCGGTGAGGGATTTTTGCCTAAAATCTTCCCGTCCTTGAATATTTGTCATATGGACTTCTACGCACGGCAGAGCAACCGCACTTATTGCGTCTCTTATTGCAACGCTTGAGTGTGTATAAGCCGCTGGATTTATGATTATCCCGTCAAACTTGTTGTAATATGCCGAATGGATTTTGTCGACAATTTCGCCCTCATGGTTGCTTTGAAAAGTTTCCAGCTCAACCCCGAGCTTGAAAGACTCCGAATAAAGCTCTTTTTCTATGTCTTTTAGAGTTTTACTTCCGTATTTTTCGGGTTCTCGAACCCCGAGCATATTCATATTTACTCCGTTAATGACAAGTATTTTCATAATTTACCCTTCCATAAACAAGTTTATTATAAAGTTAAAAAACTTTCAATACATAAACGCCTAATTCCCGTCTTTTGCCCTGAACGCAAAGAAAT
>CAMAML010000210.1 GCA_945836835.1 uncultured cyanobacterium
AGGGTTTTTTCCAAGAGTTTCGGCGATTTTTCGCTAATTTCTTCAAAAAGCTCTTGGCAGTTCATCGTATCGGAAATCGGGATAACGATTTTTTGACAAACGTCTCCGCAGTCAAGCCCGAGTTCGGTTATCATTGTGCAAATTCCCGTTTCTTTGTCGCCGTTGATAATCGCTCTTTGGATAGGGTTTGCACCCCTATACTTTGGAAGAAGGGAGGCGTGAAGGTTGATTGTCTCAAACTTCGGAATGTCCAAAACTTCTTGCGACAAAATCTGTCCGAACGCAAAGGTTACGAAAAAATCGGGGCTTAAATTTTTTAACTCCGCTTGAATTTCGGGTTCTTTGCGGATGGATTTTGGCTGAAAGACGGGTAAGCCATGCTCAAGTGCAAACTCTTTTATCGGCGACATTGTGAGCTTATGTCCCCTTCCCGCCGGTTTGTCGGGCTGAGTAACAACCCCAAGAACCTCGATGTTTTCGGAATTATACAGGTATTCCAAAGATTTTAATGCAATTTTTGGAGTGCCGAAGAATACAATTTTAATCATTGTTAAGCTCTGCCTCCAATTCCGGCTCGGATATAAGTTTGTCGGGATCGATTGGCGGAAGGTCGTATTTTGCAAGCACCCCGTCGGCGTCAAATCTGTTTACGCAGTGATCGATGAACAAAATCCCGTCGAGGTGGTCAAATTCGTGCTGAATGGCTCTGGTCAAAAGAGTCCCGCCGTTTGCCTCCATTATGAATGGTCTTCCGTTAATGTCGAGAGCTTTTACCGTAACATTTTTGTAGCGTCTGACGTCAGTGTATGCTTCAGGGAAGCTCAAACATCCTTCGTTACTGATTATAGCCCCCGATTTCTTGATGATTTTCGGGTTAATAAAAACGAGCGGATGCAAAGGTTCGTCGTTAGAGGAAACGTCGATAACAAAAACTCTGTAATTCACCCCTATTTGCGGAGCGGCAAGCCCGACTCCGTTTTTTGCGTACATTGTTTCGAGCAGATCATGGACAAGATCCGAGATTTTCTTTGAAACCTTGTGAACCTCTTTAGACGGTTCTCTCAGTGATTGTGTTCCATACTTTAGCACATTTCTTACCGACATAGCAAAATACCTCTTTCTAAGAGGTATTGTACTATAAATTCTTTATATTGGCAAGCTGTTAAGTGACTTAGCCCTTAATAAAAACTACTGCGTAATCTCGTTCGGGTTCAGGATTGCACAATTTGTGTTATTAACCTGCATCAACTGTGCAAATCTGTTCAAGTCCGCTTGAATTTCCGGGAATGTGTTGTAATGCATCGGGATAACGGTCTTTGCTCCGAGCCAATCCGCCGCAACGACTGCGTGTTCCACATCCATTGTGTAAGTTCCGCCAATCGGCAAAAGTGCGATATTCGGACGGTAAAGTTCTTTATACGTTTTAAAATCAGGGTTAAGACAGGTGTCACCTGCGTGGAAAATTCTAACCCCCTCTATCTCAAACAGTATGCTTGCCGCAACTCCGCCATAACTTCCGTCAGGCAACGAGCTTGAATGGTAAGCAGGTAAAAATAATGCACGTCCCCAGTCGTAGTTTAACCAACTGCCCAATCCGACGGGACGGGTTTTGCACTTCTTGCCCGCACAGTAGTTTGCAACCTCAAAAATGGCGGTTATCGGGGCTTTTTTCGATTTAGAAATTTCGAGTGCCTCTCCGAGGTGATCCGAATGCCCGTGGGTTACGAAAATATCCACAATATTTGATTTTGTGTAATCGTATTTGGCGTTGTGCGAAACATAAGGGTCTACAAGAATTGACTTGTTTTGTGTCTTAAATTCAAAGGCACTATGCCCGATGTATTTTAAATCTACCATTTTTTTGCTCTCCTGTATAAATTACATCTCATAGTATACCATTTTTTTTGTATAATACAAGTATGGATTACGAAAACTTAATGAAAAAATGTATTGAGCTTGCCGGAAAAGCCGAAGGTGCGGTTTCGCCAAACCCGCTTGTGGGTTGCGTTGTGCTTAATTCCGACGAAAAAATCATCTCGGAAGGGTATCATAAAAAATACGGCGAAAACCATGCCGAAAGAGATGCACTTTTGAAATTGAGTGAAGATGAGGCACGTGGCGGAACTTTAATAGTAAACCTTGAACCCTGTTCACATTTTGGAAAAACTCCCCCTTGTGCGGATTTGATTATCGAAAAAGGGTTGAAAAAGGTTGTTATCGGGATGAAAGATCCTAACCCGATTGTGAGCGGTCGGGGGCTTGAAAAGCTGAAAAATGCGGGAATAGAGGTTATCGAAGGAGTTTTGGAGGAAGATTGCCGAAGGCTCAACGAGGTTTTTATAAAAGATATGACCGAAAATAAAATTTTTGTTGCGATAAAAACGGCGACAACCTTGGACGGAAAAATCGCAACCGCCTCGGGAAGTTCCAAATGGATTACCTCAGACGGAGCAAGAGCCGAGGTTCTGAATATCCGCAACCGCTACGACTGTATCCTGACATCTTCCTCGACCGTGATTGCGGACAACCCGACAATGCGTCACAAAACCAAAGTCGTTTTGGACAGAACTCTAAAAACCGATTTCAAAACCGCAAATATCTATAAAGAAGGGCGAATTTTCGTGTTTTATGACGAAAAACTTGTCGCCCCGTTGGAGCATGCCAAAAACCTAAACTTCATCCCATGCCCGATTGAAAACGGCAGGCTCGATTTAGAATATGTGTTTGAAAAATTATACTTGGAAGAAGGCATAAAAAGCGTACTGATTGAGGCGGGCGGACGACTTAACGGCTCTGCATTAAAGTTTGCGGACAAAATTTATCATTTCTTTGCCCCGAAAATTTTGGGTGATAACTCGGGCAAGTCGTGTTACGATTTTCGGCAGGTTGAGGATATTTCGGACGCGGAAAACTTTCGGATTGTTTCCGCAAAAACCTTTAGCCCCGATATTATGCTGGAGCTTGTGAAATCCGACTCTGTCAAAAAATTTTAGCCGTTTTGGTAATTGATTTTTGTTATTCGGGTTTGCTATTATTTACGAGGATAGCAAAGATTTTCCATTTACTAATCGGCTATTCTAAATTCCAACATGAGCCTGCTCATAAGCAGGCTTTTTCTTTTTTTTGATGAGAAAGGGGGAGTGTCACGGTTTTTCGCAAGATGTTACGATTTTTGAAATAAATTTTTATC
>CAMAML010000211.1 GCA_945836835.1 uncultured cyanobacterium
TGCACTAAAATACATCAAAAAAAATAATTGCCAATACTGATTTATCTTTTTTACAAAACTTAACAAATAGGAGCAAGGCGAAATCGGATTAGAAGTCAGCATGTAGGATGCAAATTTTTACGCCAAAAGGATTATCTAACTAAGCCAATAATAATTTTAACTTCCCACATTTTGGAAGTTTTTATCCTTTTTCTATCCTTGCTAAAATTCAAAACAAATCAGACTTTGAGGCAAAATTTTTTATCATAACAGGAAAAAAGTATAAGAAAATTGTCAATAATTTACCTTATTTCCCATTTAAAAAACTTAATATATTTGTAAAATGAAAATGAGGTAAAAATGACTAATATTAAGGAACTTTTCGGTAAAAAAATTAAAGAGTATCGCAAGAACAGAAAGTTGACGCAAGCACAGTTAGCGGAGCTGGTTAATGTTGACGATAAGCACATAAGTTGTATCGAAAGCGGGAAAAATTTTCCGTCAGCGGATTTGATAGAGCGGTTTGCGACAGCGTTGGAGGTTGAACCAAAAGATTTGTTTGAATTTTATTACCTTCAAGAACCCCATGACTTAAAGGAAAGCATTATAAGCATGATCGAAAAACTCGATTACACCGAGCTTTCCCTCACTCACAAATACGTCAGAACATTTATGCTGAAATGAGCTATTGATTATGAAAATCAAGTTATTCAAGCCCGAAAAATTTCATAATATTTGAAACTTTTTCTTCAAAAGTTTTACCTAAATCCGGTGCTTTGTAATCTTTTGGAATATAGGTGTCAAGTGATTTTCCCGAACGTTCCGCAACGATATTTAGTGCCATATTTTTTGCTGCTTCTATATTTGAATATTCAGAATTCCGGAAGTCATTTGTAAGTTTGAATGTAGAACCGTCTTTCGGTCTGTATCCCGTTCTTGAGTATGCCAAAGGTCCGCCAAGCGGCATTGTGACAATTTCGGACGGGGATGAATGCACTATGGAAGAATAATATTCGTCCGCATTGTGTTTGTATACTGCCGAATACCCGTTATACACTACACTTGCTTCCGCTTTGTCCAGCGGTGCAACTATTTTTTTCATAAACTCGGCTTCCAGATGCGGACTGTTGACAAAATCGTTGGCAAGTTTGGATGCCCCTGTTTTGGTAACTTTGAAAGCCATTCCAAAACTCTGTTGATTTGCTATTCTGTGTACTTGCATATTTACTCCTTTCACTAACTCCACATGAAATAAAATCACCAAAATAGAACATTTAAAATATTTTATTACAAAAAATTTACAAAATAACGTCAATCATGGAACCGTTACGGAACGTACAAGAGATTTTAATTTTTGGAAAACCACTTTTCAAGTCTAATTACAATGATTAAAAACAATAAAAAAAGAGCCTCAAATGAGGCTCGGTTGGATTTAAGAATAGCTGGAAGTATGAAAAAGATTATCTACATTAAAAACATTAAGTGTGTTTTTTACAATTACCCAGGTGGCTAATGGTCAGATTAATAAAAATTTAGTATAAAATTATATATAACCCATGCAGGCATGCTCGAGAGGGCGTTCCTACAAATATAGTATTTTGATTAAGTGTACTTTTTGCACTTTATTGAAATACGCCTATATAAGCGGATTTTGGAGAACTTTACAAAAGTTTACCGTAGGGGTTGACAAAATATCGTTTATAATATATACTGAAATTGTTAGATGAAGTGTTTAATTAACACTTAATAAAAACCTCAGAGAGGAGGAAAGCATATGATAACAATTAATCCTGTAAAATTTAACGCAAACAAAAATTACATCTCGTTCGGCGACGGTAACACCATGACATCGTCAATGGCAATCCTCGCATTGCAAACACCTGATGCTCGCAGAGAATTTGAAGGTAATTTGAACAATGCGATGCCGTCTAACCCGATTACGAATGTGATTAATAAAATTGCAAGAACTTATAAATATGTAGTATCTTCGTCCGAAGCCAAGAAAGACGTTCAAACCCCTGAAAAACACATCTCTTTCTTAGGCTAAGACGGTTTGAAAATTTATCAAACAGAAATTGATTACATTTACCCCAAATCAATATACTACGGTTCCTATCGTAGTCCTAATTAAAATGAAACCCTCCTTTTTGGTGGGTTTTACATTTATTCAAGAAAATTATCCTGATTAAACGGCACTTCCTGCCCGATTTTGCCGTTGTCGTCAAGGTACGCCTTAATACCCGTTGTCGTAAGCTGCAAAATGTACGCCTTGCCGTCTTTTCCGACAAGCGATTTCTCACACCCCGCATTTGCAAGTGCGGTTGCAAAACTTTCGGTGTCCGTCTTTCCGTCCTTTACCGCTGACATAAATGCTTTTTTCAACTTTTCACACGAAATATTTCCGTCCGAATCCTTCAACTCGCCAAGCATGGATTCAAGGGCTTCATGTCCATCTTTGGTTTTATAATCAGCGTCCAAAGTTTCAATATAGTTCATCGCTTGAGCTACCGTGACGGTTTTGCCGTCCCCTTTCGGGTTCATGGAGTATATAAGACTGTTTGCAAAAGTTTCCGCATCCCCGACTTCGGTCGGTTGATTGGTTTTCATAAGCCCCTGAACTGTTTGGGTCATGGCTGCCGCCGCTTGCGGGTCAACCTTTTTCATATCCACCACTTGGGAATATTTCGTGTTTGTGTTGGTGAATGCCCCGAACAGTTTTGCCAGCGGATTTGTTTGTTTTGCCTGTGTTTTAGGAGCGAATAGTGTTGCAACATCGGCTGCGGTTCCTGCCCAAACGTCAATCCCGGCAAGAGGGTATGAGCCGTCCACTGGATTGCACATGCCGCTGGGTACATCTTTTTTGGCAGGACGTGGCATTTCGTCGGGACCTGTTCTTGCCCTGTGCAGTCTGTCTATATCAGCTTGCGTAAGACGCTTCTGTCCTATATTACCCGTGGTTTTCACGTTCGTTGGTACGGTATGTTCTCTTTTGGCTCTTGCTCTGGGGATATTTCCGCCAATATTCTCTACCATAATATTTGACCTTTCTGAATACTCTCTTGTATATATATAAAGTCTATATGGACGTTTTTATTTCACATGTAACAAAATTCTTTACAAAACGTAATATCCCCGATTTGGGGCGAAATCGGATTAGAAGTGCAACACCTTGATAGTAAAATAAGATAAAGGAG
>CAMAML010000212.1 GCA_945836835.1 uncultured cyanobacterium
ATCGATATGGAAAAACCTTCTCTTATTGACTGGGCGGCTATATCGATAAAGAAACGGGTGTTGAAGGTTGATTTGCTCATAAATGCCGCAGGTTGCGTTATGGCGGGTCCAATGGAGACCATGCCGGCAGAAAAGCTCAAAAAACAGTTTGACGTCAACACTTTTTCGCACTTGAGGTTTACACAACAACTTATGGACGTACTTCAGGGAGGGAAGGTTATAAACATCAGTTCAATGGCGAGTTTTGGTATTTTTCCGTTTGTGGCACCTTACTGTGCCTCAAAAAGGGCGTTGGACATCCTTTTTACGGCACTGGAAATCGAAAGCAATTACAAGGTAAAAGTCATTTCGATAAAGCCGGGGGTTATTGCAACTCCATTGTGGGAAAAATCCATAAAGAACAATCAGGACAGTATTGTTGGGGCAAAAGATTACGAGAAGCAAATGGCGTATGTTGCGGGGAATGCGGAACGCAACGGGACAAGAGGGTTATCGCCGGATAAAGTGGTTGAGGTTATATTGAAAGCCGACAGGGCAAAAAATCCTAAACCTTCTTATACGGTCGGAAAAGATGCGTTTGCGGCAGAATTGGTTTCGAGGCTTCCGCAGTGCATTATAAACAAAATTATTGAATACGGGATGAAGAAAAAGGGGCTTCGTGCTCCCGAAATCAATCCTTTTTCGGACTAATTATTTCCGTAAACTTTTGCATACTGCGGATTAACCGAGAGCCATTTGAAGGTTTCCGCTCCGGTGCTCGGAATATCGAGGACAAATGTTCCACCGTAACGACCTCTGGAAAACGTCAAATATCCTGCGTTTGCCAGATTGTGTAAAGCCTTTCTTAACGTATTCGGGCTAATATCCATTTGCATGGAAAGTTCGTTGACCGACGGAATTTTGTCGCCGACGGAGTAGTTTTCTGCGATGAATTTCTTCAACATATTCTGCGTCTTTTCGTAATGGTAAAACGCCGTAACTTTTGCGGGAGCAAAAATTGACTCTTCGGGCTTTTTGTTGTCCGACAAGGTTCTCGGGAGGTTCATGACAACCGTCCCGTAACGACCTCTGCGGGACAAAAGAATTTCTTTTTTTATAAGTTTCGCCAGCGCATCGTGAACGGTTTTTATGCTTACGTTAAACATTTTGGCAAGTTCAAGGTGAGAAGGAATGACTTCTCCGACGGAAAAATTATTGTCTATGTACTCTTCAAGTTCTCGTTCAAGTTTTTGGACAACGGTTTGGGCGTGGACCGCCTTTGCGTCCATATTCTTTTCAAAATCCAAACTTTTCACGACCCATTTGGATTGAATTTCTTCCAAAACCCCTTGGGTACACATCGCCAAAAGAGCAAGCCTTACGGTGTTTACGGAGGTGTCGACCAGGGTCGCCAAAATCCTTGCGGAAGGAAGTGGTTCGCCTTGTTTTACCTTATTTGAAATGATAAATTTTTTGATGTTCCAAATAGCAAGCTCTCGTTTGGAGGTGTGTTTTCTGACGGTAAGTCCGGGATTTGCTCTGTCTGCAATAAACGTTCCCAATCTCTGTTTTGATTGTAGATAACCTAAATCTTCAAGCCTTCTGAAAACATTCTGAACCGTCCCGATGCTTACCCCGAGAAAGTAAGCAAAATCAGACTTTGGAGGTAAAAGACAGTTTGACCTAATTGAACCGTTTGCAAGTTTTTCCTCAATCCAGCCTTGCATCCATTTCATAATCCCTTCAATCTTTGAGTTTTCCTTGCTCACAACCCATGTCCCTTCCAAGTTCAACTCTTTTAGGGACAAAGTTTTCATCTCATTTTTTTTGAATGTCGTATATGTCGTCATAATCTTACACACTACCTTCCGATTTGTGTTTTAATAATACCTTATTTATAAAAAAACATCAAGAGAAATTTTGCGAGAATTTTAATAAATCGTTACACGGGAAGTTGAAAATTTGCAGTATGGTGTAACGAATTTGCCAAAAAATTTTGTTTCTGTTAGAATAAGGGGGTATTTTAGTTTAAATTAAAAAGGGAGATTTAACAATGGATTTAATGAAGGGTAAGAAGGGTATCATTTTTGGTGTATCCAACACTCACGGCATTGCGTACGCTATTGCAAGGCAGTTATATGAAGCGGGTGCCGAAATTGCATTCACGTATGCGGGCGAACCTATGGAAAAAAGGGTTAGACCGTTAGCGGAAGAAATGGGTGCAAAAATCATCATGAACTGCGACGTAACGAAGGAAGAAGAAGTTGCGGCAGTATTCAAAAAGTGTGAAGAAGTTTACGGGAAATTGGATTTTGTTGTCCATGCCGTTGCCTTTGCCGCAAAAGAAGATTTGCAGGGAAGATTTATCGACACATCCCGTGCGGGTTGGGACTTGGCATTGGGCGTAAGCGCATACTCTCTGGTATCTTTGTGTAAGCATGCCGAACCGATTATGAACGAAGGCGGCTCAATCTTTGCTTTGACTTACCTCGGTTCCGAATACGTTGTTGCAAACTACAACGTAATGGGTGTTGCAAAGGCAGCTTTGGAATCTTCGATGAGATATTTGGCGGCAGACTTGGGCAAGAAAGGTGTCAGAGTCAACTGTATTTCCGCAGGTGCGGTTAAAACTTTGGCTGCAAAGGGTATTTCAGGGTTTGACAAGATGCTTAAATCCGCTGTATTGAAAGCACCTTTAGGCAGAAACGTTGCATTGGAAGATGTAGGTAAAGCAGGTTTATACTTGGCATCCGACTTGTCAACGGGTACAACGGGTCAAATTTTGTACGTTGACTGCGGTTGCCATGCCGTTTATGCGTCATTGGAAGAAATGGACGCTATCACAAAGGTTATTTCTCAATAACTTTTTGTTGATTGAGTTTAGAGAAGAAGTCCGCCGAGGCGGACTTCTTTTTTGTACTAAAGTTTTAATTATTTTATCCTTTGGAGAGGATTAAGGTTATGCTGTTTTAAGCTCTTCTACGGATAGGGCGTAACCAAGTTCTTTAAGAATTTTACCAATGGTCGTAATACTTGGAGCTGATTTGGTTTTGCATTTCAGAATTTCCGTTAGGTTACTTCTATCCATGCCGGAATTTTTAGCAAATTCCGCAACCGTACCACGGGCTTTTATAACTTGTTCCAATGCTCTGTAAAACTCGGAGTAGTC
>CAMAML010000213.1 GCA_945836835.1 uncultured cyanobacterium
AATATCTTTTCCCGACAAGCGAATTGTGGGTCAGAAATTCCATTTCGTCATCAAGTTGAGAAAGCTCTATTTCCTCACCGTAACGTTTTTTTAGGGCAAGTTTAATCATATAATCCGCAAAATGCGGGTTCTTCGGTAAAAAAGAGCCGTGAAAATATGTGCCGAAAACGTTTTTGAACCTTCCGCCCTCAAATCCGTCCTTGCCGTTGTTTCCGTTCCCGACCGAAATCGTCCCGAGCGGTTTTGTTTCACCTTGAAGATAAGTTAGCCCGCTGTGGTTCTCAAATCCGACAAGGGTGTTCGGGGTTAAAAAGTCCGTCGTTGCGGTTACGTTCCCGATAAATCTCGTATTTCCCGCAACCGTGTACGCGTCCATCAAAGATAAGCCTTTTAATCTTTCCTTGTCGTGAGGTTGGTAATAATGCCCGAAGAGCTGGAAGCCACCGCAAATTCCCAAAAACACGGCGTCTCTGTCCCGTTCTTCCGTCAAAAAATCCTTCTGCTTATAAAGTTCTTCGGCAACTTCTTCCTGCTGTTTGTCCTGCCCCCCGCCGATAAAGTAAATGTCGTGTTCCCTAATTGTGTCGCCAAGGTTTATCTCTTCAAAGTCAACCTCGATACCTCGCCATTCACAACGCTTTTTGAGGGTTATGACGTTTCCCGCATCTCCGTATAAATTAAGAAATTTCGGGTACAGGTGTGCTATTGAAATTTTTAAATTACTCTCTTTCATAAAATAATTATACCATAAATTTTTGTCGTGGTATAATTGTTTTTGAAAAGAGGATTTTGATATGGTAATGCTTGTTGATACACATTCACACCTGGATATGCTCAAAGAAATCTCGATTGAGGAGGCTCTTCAAGCCGCAAAAGAGGCGGGTGTCGAGAAAATTCTTAACCCGACGGCGTACGCGGGCGATTTGGAAAAAGTTTGTGAACTTGCGGAAAAGTATGAAAACATCTACGGAATGCTCGGGGTTCATCCGTCCGAAATCGACGGCTGGAGTGATGATTTGCTCGACAAGATAAGAGAGCTTGCTAAGTCGGATAAGATTGTTGCAATCGGAGAAATCGGGCTTGATTACCATTGGGACAAAAGTAATATTGAACTGCAAAAAGAAATTTTTATAAAACAACTGAAACTTGCAAACGAACTCGGGTTACCTGTTTCGGTTCACGAGCGGGACGCACACAAGGACTGTTTCGATATTTTGAAACAGCATAACAAGGGGGCAAAAATCGTTCTGCATTGTTTTTCGGGCAGTGCGGAGTTTGCACGGGAATGCCTTAAAGAGGGCTGGTACATCGCCTTAGGAGGGGTCGTAACATTTAAAAACGCACCAAAAACCAAGGAAGTTGCCAAAGTTGTTCCGCTTGACAGACTCTTGGTGGAAACCGACGCACCTTATCTTGCTCCTACACCGTTTAGAGGTAGCGAAAACCAACCGGCTTATGTTAGACTTGTAGCCGAAGAGATTGCAAGGCTTAAAGAGGTTTCGTTTGAAGAGGTTGCAATCGCAACAACAAACAATGCGACAAAAATATTTAACTTGTAGTTTATAAAACCGGAGGAATACTCAAAATGAATATTGCAAAGAATATGCTTGAACTTATCGGAAATACACCGTTAGTCAAATTAAACAAGATTAACGACGGTTACGCCGACATTGTTCTGAAATTGGAAGGAAAAAACCCTGCAGGCTCGGTAAAAGACAGACCTGCTTACAGTATGATACTTGATGCGGAAGAAAAGGGGTTAATCAATTCCGAGACTACAATCATCGAACCTACAAGCGGAAATATGGGGATAGGTTTGGCATTTGTTTGTGCAATCAGAGGGTACAAACTGATTTTAACCATGCCTGACACGATGAGCAGAGAACGCAGACAGCTTTTGCAGGCATATGGTGCAAAAGTGTTTCTGACCGATGGTGCAAAAGGTATGCAAGGAGCTGTCGATAAAGCAAAGGAACTCAGTCTTGCGATAAAAAATTCTGTCATTTTGCAGCAGTTTTGCAATCCGGCTAACCCTTCCATCCACAAGAAAGTTACGGCGGAAGAAATTTGGAACGACACCGACGGGACGGTGAACATTTTCGTTGCGGGGGTCGGTACGGGCGGAACGATTTCGGGCGTAAGCCGTGGGCTTAAGGTCAAGAATAAAAATATTGTGACCGTTGCGGTTGAGCCGTTCGGCAGCCAGGTTTTGGCGGGGTATCCTCCTGCGCCTCACAAAATTCAAGGGATTGGGGCAAATTTTGTTCCCGTAAACTTCCACAGACAGTATGTTGACAAAATTATGCCCGTCACCGACGAACAAGCGCTTTCAGCTTGTCGTAAACTTGCCGAATACGAAGGTATTCTTGCCGGAGTTTCGGGCGGGGCAAATGTCGCTGCCGCTCTGAAATTGTCCGCTGACGAAAAAAATAAGGGTAAACTTATTGTAACCGTTCTGCCGGATTTCGGAGAAAGATATTTGTCCTGCGATATTTATAAAGATTAACTTTCAAATGTTAAGACTTTGAAATAATTGTTCATATTTTTCCGATATATCGGCAATTTTTTCTGTAATTATGTTTTTATATTATTGTAGGAAAATATTATGTCGGGAAATAATTATTTTGCATATCATCCAAATATGAAACCACAATTTGGCTCTTCGTCAAATAATTTTGGGATGAATGTTGTTCCTTCGGAACAGCAAAATTCTTCCCCGACTCCGATGACTGCGGGGGTGGACGTTGAGGCTTTAAAAAATGCGGGTTCGGACAGTTTTATTGCTCAGAGATTAACCTCTTTCAGCGATATTGACCCGATGTTACAGTACGGGGTTGCCATTCCTACGTGGATTGCCGTAAACCAGGGGATGGACAAGTACACCAATCTTTTTCGGGGCGACTATAACAAAAGTATTTCCTACAAAATAGGGCATGCCGGGGACGTTGTAAGTGATTTCTTGTTCAAAAATCCTGTCGGACGGGCGATTAACAAAGCCACGAATGCGACCGGAAGATTTCTTAAAAAGAATATTTACGATAAATCCGCAATACTTAGAGCTTGGGAAACACCTGCAAGTCCTGAGCTTACACTGGTTAAGCACCAAATGCACGGGATTACGGGCATGATTAGAACCGATGCCGTAAA
>CAMAML010000214.1 GCA_945836835.1 uncultured cyanobacterium
CACCCTAGCAGAGGTTCTCATCACCCTCGGCATAATCGGCATAGTGGCGGCGATGACCTTAAACTCCATTAAACATATTCGCTATGCGGGATATGCAGAAAAATTTCTGAAAACCTATTCGGAAATTCAACAAGCACATGTCTCTGTTGTTCAAAAATATGGTGACCCGCAAAATTGGCCTTTTACTAACTATGCATCTGATGTGGAGGGAAATGAGCAAATCGCATCTTGGTATATGGATGAGTTTCAAACGGTAAAAAGATGTCCCAAAAGTGCATGGAACGCAAATGAATGCAGGAGCTTTGACAGTAAATATTCTCCTAAATTCTTAAATTCAAATCCATATAATGTACATGCAGAAACGTCTACTACTTCAATGATTCTAAAAGACGGCAGATATATTGCAATAGGATTTCACCAAAATGTTGGAGTTGTTTTTTGGGGTTATCCAAAAATGTTTTTTATTGTAGATGTAAACGGGCGTTTTACAAAACCTAATCAAGTTGGTCGTGATATATTCTTTATCGCTTTTGAACAAAACCAACAAAAAAAATATGTTATAAGACCGTTTTACAAAGATTATGATACACCAAGCTTGCAGATTACAGATTCATGCAATCTTGAAAGTTCGGGAATGAGTTGTGGGGACAGAATTTTAAAGGAAAAAGGGATGAAATATTAATTTATAAAAAACCGCCCCCGATAAATCGAGAGCGGTTTTTAAATATTTCAATCGCAAAGGATTAACCTGCAATCAATTCTTTTACTTCGGCAGCGAAGTTCTTAGGGTCTAACTTCAACCCCGGACCCATTGTCGTTGCCAAGTATACGGATTTAACAAAAGTTCCTTTTGCTGACGCCGGTTTTGCTCTCAAAATAGCGTCTGCCAAAGTTGCATAGTTTTTGATTAAATCTTCGTCGCTGAAATCAGCCTTACCGATAGGGCAGTGAATCATGCCTTGTTTATCGGCTCTAAATTCAACTTTACCTGCTTTTGCGTCCTTAACCGCTTTAGCTACGTCCATGGTAACAGTTCCCGTTTTAGGGTTCGGCATCAAGCCTTTAGGCCCCAAAACACGACCCAATTTACCTAACATACCCATACAGTCAGGGGTTGCAATCAAGGTATCAAATTCAAACCAGCCTTCGGAAATCTTGTCGATGATTTCTTCCGCACCCGCAAAATCAGCTCCTGCCTCTTTTGCCTCGGTTGCTTTTGCACCCTTTGCAACAACGCAAACTCTGACGGTCTTACCCAAACCTGCAGGCAATACAACCGTTGATCTGATTTGTTGATCCGCTTGTCTTACGTCGATACCCAATCTCATATGGCATTCAACGGTTTCGTTGAACTTAGAAAGCTCTTTTGAGATTTCTTTGAGTTTTTTAATAGAATCAACCGCAGTAGCCGGCTGTGTAAATTCAGCCAACATTTCCTGAGTTTTCTTTTGTTTTTTAGTTAATTTTCCCATTTTTCTTTTCCTTTCATGGTGTTAGCGGATATTACCCGAAACGGGTTATCCTTCCATTGTGTTGCCTACATTAATCTTTAACCGTTACGCCCATGGCTCTGCAAGAACCTGCAATCATCTTGACTGCCGCGTCCATAGTGGTTGCGTTCAAGTCGTTCATCTTGATTTTTGCAATTTCTTCCAACTGAGCACGGGTAATTTCAGCAACTTTGTCCTTATTCGGAACCGCCGAACCTTTAGAGATGTTCAACGCTTTCTTAATCAACACCGGTGCAGGTGGTGACTTGATAACGAACGTAAAACTTCTGTCTTCGTAAACATCAATGATAACAGGGATGATGTATCCTGCTTGAGATTCCGTTTTAGCGTTGAATTGCTTACAGAAATCCATGATGTTTACACCGTGTTGACCCAGGGCAGGACCAACCGGAGGTGACGGATTTGCTTTTCCGGCTTCGATTTGAAGCTTGATTTTTCCTACTACTTTTTTTGCCATTTTTTTCTCCTTTTGTGGTAATAACGGTTTCCTCAAAAAAACTTTTGCGGAAATCCTTCCACGGCTTGTACTATCAGTTGTTTTTTCTAATCGGTATTCACCGACTAAATCTTGCTAATCTTGCTGTATTCCAATTCGACCGGAGTTTCACGCCCGAAGATTGAAACGTTAGCACGAATTTTCGCTTTGTCAGGGTAAACCTCGATAATATCCGCAATAAAGTCTGAAAACGGACCCGAGATAATTCTGACTTTATCACCCGGCTTAACGTCAAGCTCGACTTTTTGAGTTTGAGAGGTTGAGCGGTGAATAATCTTTTTAATTTCGCTTTCTTTTGCAGGGATAGGGCGTTTAGCGGAACCCGTAAACTTGGTAACGCCTGCGGTGTGCCTTACAACGTACCAACTGTCCTCGTCCATAATCATCTCGACAAAGACATAACCCGGAAAGATTTTTTCTTCACGTTCCTGTTTTTTGTTGCCCTTAATTTGGGTAACGGTTTTTTGAGGAACTTCCACACGGAAGATTTTTTCGCCCATGTTCATATATTCGATACGTTTTTCGAGGTTAACCTTAACCTTGTTTTCGTGTCCCGAATACGTTTGAACGATATACCAGCGTTTTTGGTTGTCTTTAGCTTTTTTGGCTTCTTCTTGAGCCTTAGCTTCCGCTTCCATAGCCTCTTGTTCAGCCAATTTATCTTCGTTCAATTCTTCTTCCATTGTTTTTTCTCTTTTAGTCATAAGCCACCTTTATCTTGTTGATAACCTTTTTCACGAGGTTATTTTTGTATAAAACCAAGTAAAAACTTAAAGATAATATCCATCGCATAGATAGCAACCGTGAAAACCGTAACAATTACGATAACGAAAATCGTTTCGGTAATAACCTGACGACGTTCAGGCCAAGTGATTTTGCCCCATTCGGCACGAACACCTCGGAAATATTTTTTTATTGAGTCTATGAATGCGTTGAAAGTGTTATCCATATTGTATCCTTTGATTTTGTTCCCTCCTCTAAAAGGTTTCGGAAGTTGTTTTTGCCGATATATATTTGTTAATATTATAAAATCCGAGTTTTTAGAGGAAGTTTTTTATAAATCGCGCCCTGAAGGACTCGAACCCTCGACATCCGGTTTTGGAGACCGACGTTCTACCAACTGAACTAAGGACGC
>CAMAML010000215.1 GCA_945836835.1 uncultured cyanobacterium
GCTTGTAGAAGAATATAAAAAAGCCTTCTCACCCGAAAACTTACCCGACGCCCAAACTCCGAACGAAACCCATATTGTCCCGACCTGTCAGACGGGGTGCGTAAACTGCGGGGTATGCAAAAACTTAAAGACGAAAAAGATTATGGCAAAACCTTACAAATGCCAAAGCAACTACATCCCCGCACCAAAAATCGACCCGACGGACGGCGCAAACAAGTTTATCGAACACGTTTTCAAATATCGGCTTTCCGTCACCAAAAAGGGGATTTTAAGGTATTTTTCGCACCTCGATTGGCAAAATACTTTCCTTAAAGCTCTTTCCAGAACGGATTTAAAAGTCGCCTTCTCGCAAGGGTTCAACCCGACAATGAAGGTGTCGATGGGGATAGCGCTTCCTCTCTTTGCACAAAGCGAAGGAGAGTTAATCGACATTGAATTGCTTGAAAACTACCCGATTGAAACCGTTAAAGAAAAACTTGAGGAAGTTTTGCCAAAAGAATGCAGGGTAAAAAAAATACGACAAATCCCAAGAACCTCCGATTCCATTAATTATACCGCAGAGTGGGCAGAGTATAAAGTTAAAATTTTTAACAAAAACCTTTACGATTTTGAAAAATTGAAGTATAATACGGATAGGGTTTTGACTTCTCCCGAAATTTTTATAGAGAAGAAAACCAAAAAAGGTTTAATCAAAAAAATAGACATCAAACCGTCAATAAAATCATACAAATTTGAAGGAGAGTGTTTATTCATAGTTTTAAAAACCGGTCAAAGAACCGATATACCCGCACTAAGGGCAGATGTGCTTATGAGCATAATCGAACCGAACGCCATATTTGACATCACAAGGGTAAAGTTCTTTGATGAAGAGTTAAGAGAGTTAGAATAAAAGGATTTAAGAAAAATGGCAAACGACAACAGAAACAAAAACCAAAAGTCTCAAGGTCAAAAGATTGTTATTGCGGAACGTGATAATATCGCCGCAGTCCTTGAGAACGGCAAAGTTACGGACTTTTTTATCCACAGGGGCGAAGTCCTCTTAGGGGATGTCTACCTTGCCTCGGTCGACAACATTCTGCCGAGTATTGACGCGGCTTTTGTCAACGTCGGAACGGACAGAATGGGGTTCTTGCACGCACAGGACGTTATGGGTAAAGGTACTTTAAAAGACAAACTTTCACCGAAACAAAAGCTCGTAGTCCAAGTCGTTAAAGAACCGACGGGACACAAAGGTCCGAGGGTTACCACTCAAATAAGCCTTCCGGGACGTTTTTTGGTCTTGATACCGAACGAGCCGGGCGTCAGCGTCAGTAAAAAAATCGAAAGTTCAAAAGAACGTGCAAGATTAAAAGCGATTTTGAACCTCATCAAACCCGTTGGCGTCGGCGTTATCATAAGAACCGAAGCCGAAGGTCAATCCGAAGCCGATATTCAGGAAGATTTGGAAATCCTTCTTGAAAAATGGAATAATATAATTACGGCGGCGGAAACAATGACCCCGCCAAACCTCATCTATAGAGATCAAGACTTGCTATATAGGACTATCAGAGAAGCTTGTACGGAAGATACAAACGAAATCATCGTAGACACGGCGTTTGCGATGAACAGAGTTCAAAACATCCTCCAAAACTGGCACATGAACAAGAATATCAAAGTAACTTTATACAAAGGGACGGAACCTTTGCTTGTTGCAATGGACATTCACAAGGAAATCAAAGCCGCCCTGAACGTAAAAGTCAACATGCCGTCGGGCGGATACCTGTTTATCCAGCAAACAGAGGCACTTACCGTAATCGACGTTAACAGCGGCAAATTTGTAAGTTCCGCAACACAGGACGAAACCATCCTGAAAACCAATATCGAGGCGGTTCACGAAATTGCACGTCAACTTCGACTCAGAAACATCGGCGGAATGATTATTATCGACTTCATTGATATGCTGTCCCGTGCTGACAAGCTCGCAATGATGGAAGAGCTTGAACTCGCACTCGAACCCGACAAGGCAAAACCGCAAGTCGGTCAGCTTTCCGACTTGGGGCTTGTCGAGCTTACACGCCACAGACAGGGTCAAAGTTTGTCCGAAATCTTTACTAAAAAATGTCCGCACTGCCAAGGTAGCGGCTGTTCGATAATAGATTTTAACTTTGCAACCCCGACCGCCGAAGGCGAATACAGAGCAAAAGCGGCTAAGATGAAACTCCCGATTTCGGGATTTAACAAGAAAAACAAAACCAACCGCACGGAAGAAATTAAGCCCGTAGAGGTTCAGGAGCAACAAAACACGCCTCAGGCAATCGAGGTCGAAAACCCTTCGGTGACGGCAACCCAAGAGCTTATCGCAAACGATAAGCCAAAAAGAAGAACCCGCCGTAACAGGCTTGAAAAGCCTCAAGGCGAAAAGGTAGAAACTCCGCTTGTCGTAACCGAGGACATTCAAACGGCTCAAACAGTGTTGAAAGTTAACGAAGAAATTAAACCCGAAATCGCAGACGACGTTGAGATTTTGTCAAAATCGGAAGATGCTCCGACCGAAAGCCCTCAACAGGTAGAAAAAGAAAAACCTTCAAAACCGACAAAAAAATCGGCTAAAAAATCCGACGTGACGGAAGAAACTCCAAGTGACGAGAAAAAAGAAGAGGCGGAAGACGTAAAATCCAACGCCGAAGTAACCGAAGAACAATCCGAAGAACTGGTCGAAGAAAAACCGAAACGTACCAGACGACCTAACAGAGGGGCTTCAAAAAGAACAAGAGCAAGAAAAACCAAAACAGAAAATGAAGAATAACGTTTTATCAAAAAAAATAATATCAGCACTAACCGTGCTTGCATTTCAGGCAGGCATGGTGTGTCTTGCCGATGAAGTCGGGAAACAACCCGCTCTCGGGCAAAACGTTATGCCCCTCAAAACCGTTTTGGTAAAATTCCTGCTTGCCATGGGCTGGGTCGGGATTGCACTGCTCATACTTTGGCTCGGACTTGTTATTTACAACAGGTTTGAAAAACAAGGTCGAACTTTTTCGCTCAACTTTAAATCGAAAAAGTACAAGCATAAATTTTCCACCCCCGAAACGGTCGAAGAAGCAACAATTTCTTTTATAAAGAGGAATAAACTTTAGGCTATGAAATTACGGGGAAGAAAAA
>CAMAML010000216.1 GCA_945836835.1 uncultured cyanobacterium
TAAATAATTATGGCTATACATAACATGTATAATTATACCACATAAAATAAACGTGCTATCATATTTTAAAGTTTTTGTAATAATTTTAAAATGGTGATAAGATGACTGATTTAGCAAAAAATTTTGGAAAAAGGTTAAGGGAAATCCGTACAATGAGGGGATTGACGCAGGCACGCCTCGCAGAGCTTGCGGAAATTGAAACCATGACCGTTTCAAGGATTGAAACGGGGCAAAATTTTTCCAAAAAAGAAAATATCGAGATGTTTGCCAAAGTTTTGAATGTCGATATTCGGGAATTTTTTGATTTCGGGCATTATAAAAGGAAGCGGGATTTGATTGACGATATAAACTGCATGCTCGAAAAAGCCTCGCTGTCCGATCTTATGTTTTGCAAAAAGTTATTTGCTCGTATTTTGAAAATTCTAAATAAAAATTTGTATATTCCATCAAAAAAGAGGACGACCGAAAAAGTCATCCTCTTTTAAAATTTCAACCCCACTCTTTTACGCCATATCGGCAGGTGGTTCGCCCATAACCTGTATCCCGAATTTCGTTCTGAAAAGGTGCTTAACCGTATCGCCTTGGATTTCAAACATCATCTTGTTGAACATTTCATAAGCTTCTCGTTTGTATTCGATAAGCGGATCTTTCTGCCCGTAAGCCCTCAGACCGATACCTTCTCTCAACATATCGATATTGTGGAGGTGATCTATCCATTTGTTGTCAACCACTCTTAACAGAATATCTCTTTCAAGACTTCTCAAAACGTTGTTTGACGAAAATGCAACCTGCGGGATGAAATTAGGGTCATACTGCGAAATCACGTTGTTGTAGAACTGAACGACTTCCGTCTCGTGGTCTTTGTACATCTGAACGGCAAGGTTTTTGAGTTTGTCCAAAATCACGTCGTACCTCACCCCTTGAACGTCCGAAATCCCAAAACCGCTAAGTTGCGGGAATATCGAGTGAAGCTCTTTTATCATCGTGTTCAAGTCCTCAAACACGTACTCGTCAGGGTTTTGTTCGGGGGCAATGTAGCTTTGGACAAGTCTTTCTACCTCTTTTTCTATCATATAATAAATGTCTTGGCTCAAATCTTCGCCGAACAGAACTTTTCTTCTTTGAGCGTAGAATTTTTCACGCTGAATATTCATAACGTCGTCATACTCAAGCACGCTTTTTCTTATGTCAAAGTGGTAGGTTTCGACTTTCTTTTGAGCCGACTGGATTTGACGGGTGATGAGCGGATTTTCGATAGCCATTGTTTCGTCGACGTTCATAACGTCCATTAGTGCTTTAATCTTATCCCCGCCGAAAATTCTCATCAAGTTATCTTCAAGCGAGAGGAAAAATCTTGTAGACCCCGGGTCGCCTTGCCTTGCGGCACGACCTCTTAACTGGTTGTCGATACGTCTTGACTCGTGGCGTTCCGTACCAATAACGTGCAACCCGCCCGCCTGAACGACCTGTTCGTGTTCTTTTTTGGTAATATTCAACGCCTCATTTAAAAGAACTTTTTTCTTGTTTTCGTAATCGGGGTCGTCAGGTGTAATGTTAAGCTCGTCTAATTTTTCTTTCGCCATATATTCCGCGTTACCGCCTAAGAGGATGTCGGTACCGCGTCCTGCCATGTTCGTTGCAATCGTTACCGCTCCGACACGCCCCGCCTGTGCGATTATGTAAGCCTCTTTTTCGTGGTGTTTTGCGTTCAAAACATTGTGCTTAATCCCTAATTTAGAAAGCAAATGTGAAACGTACTCTGATTTTTCGATGCTGATTGTACCGACCAAAACGGGACGCCCGAGTTTATTCTGTTCAATAATATCCTGAACAACCGCGTTAAACTTTGCGACCTCGGTTTTGTAGATGACGTCGGGGTGGTTAACCCTTATGTCGGGCTTATTTGTCGGGATAACCGTAACTTCAAGGTTATAAATTTTCCCGAACTCTGCCTCTTCGGTCAACGCCGTACCCGTCATCCCCGAAAGTTTAGGGTACAATCTGAACAGGTTTTGGAAGGTTATGCTTGCAAGAGTTTGGGTTTCGTCTTGGATTTGGACGCCTTCTTTTGCCTCTATCGCTTGGTGTAACCCGTCCGACCAGCGGCGACCTTCCATCAAACGCCCCGTAAACTCGTCAACAATCATGACTTCGTTGTTCTTAACCACGTAATCCGTGTCTTTTACAAAGAGTTCTTTTGCCTTTAAGGCTTGCAACAAGTGGTGAGCGTACTGGGTGTTCAAGTCGAAAAGGTCTTTAATTTGAAGGATTTCCTGAGCCCTGTCGATACCTTCTTCCGTTAAGATTATGTTTTTATTCTTTTCGTCAACCTCATAATCAACGTCTTTTGAAAGCATCGGGGCGACTTTAGCCATTGTTTGGTAGAGTTCCGCCGATTTTTCAAGTCTTCCGCTTATGATTAAAGGGGTTCTTGCCTCGTCAATCAAGATACTGTCGACTTCGTCGATAATTGCGTAGTTGAAAGGTCTTTGCACCAAAGCTCCTTTGCTCTGAGCCATATTGTCACGTAAGTAATCGAACCCGAACTCGTTGTTCGTTCCGTAGGTAATATCGCACAAGTATGCGGCTTTTTTCTCTTCGTATTCGTTCGGGGAACGTGAACCCGAAAGGATTACGCCGACGGTTAAGCCTAAGAATTTGTAGATTTTTCCCATCCATTCGCTGTCGCGTTTTGCAAGATAATCGTTAACGGTTACGACGTGAACCCCTTTGCCCGTAAGTGCGTTGAGGTATGCGGGCAAAGTTGCGACAAGGGTTTTACCTTCACCTGTTCTCATCTCCGCTATATGCCCGTTGTGAAGGAAGTATCCGCCGATAAGCTGAACGTCAAAGTGACGCATGTTCAAAACCCGTTTGCCTGCCTCACGTACGGTAGCAAAGGCTTCGGGTAAAATCTTGTCCAGTGCTTCTTTTTCGAGTTTTCTGTCGGTTTTAAAATCTTTTGAGGTCGGACGTTTTGCCAAAATTTCTTTAAACTCCGCCGTTTTGGCTTTCAATTCGTCGTCCGTCATTGCCGCAAACTGTGGTTCAAGGGCGTTAATGTGTTCAACAATTCCCATCATGTTTTTGATTTTTCTGTCGTTAGGATCGCCCATTAATTT
>CAMAML010000217.1 GCA_945836835.1 uncultured cyanobacterium
AAAGTTTTTGGGGCAAGTTTTGGGACATAGCTCACCACCTTGTACTTCCCGTAACCGTTCTTTTTACGTTGTCTTTGGCGGGGTTGCAGCGACAGATGAGAGGAAATTTGCTTGACGTTCTCGACAGCGATTATGTGAAGTTTGCAAGGGCTAAAGGTTTAAGCGAGTTTGACGTAATCGTAAAACACGCACTAACAAATGCGCTTAACCCGATGATAACTCTTTTGGGGTTCGAGTTTGCGGGGTTGTTGAGCGGGGCAGCGTTGACCGAATACGTTTTTCAGTATCCCGGGCTAGGAAGGCTTATTTTAGAGGCGGTTATGCGTTCCGACATTAACCTTGTTATGGCGTCTTTGATGATGGGTGCTATAATGCTCATTTTAGGCAACCTTATAGCGGATCTTCTTTTGATAATTACCGATCCGAGAATAAGGAGGTCAAATGTTTAGAGAGGTCATAAACAAACTTTGGTCGGACGTATTTTCAAAGATTTCGCTAATCGTGTTAGGGTTAATCTACCTGTCACTGTTGTTTGCTGACGTAATCGCACCTTACCCGAAGGATTTTTCGGACAGAACCATGGCTTACGTTCCTCCGTCAAAGATTTTTGTCGTGACGGAAGATTACAAACTCTCACGACCTTATACTTATAATTACGTAAGAGGGTTTGACGACGAGAATTTGAGGATTACGTACAACCTTGACCGCTCGGAAAAACATTACGTAAAGTTTTTTGCCAAAGGGCAGCCGTACAAGTTTTTGGGCGTAATCCCGATGAGTTTTCATCTAATTACGACGGATAACGACGGGCGGTTGTTTCTTCTCGGAACGGACAGAAACGGACGGGATGTTTTTTCAAGAATACTTTTTGGCGGGCGGGTTTCCATGACAATCGGTTTTTTGGCATTGTTTGTGCTGTTTCCGATAGGGCTTTTGTACGGCGGAATTTCGGGGTACTTTGGCGGCGTCGTCGATATGCTTATGATGCGGTTTGCGGAAGCCGTTATGTCCATACCGAGTTTCTATCTTCTCATAATCCTTGCCTCAATTCTTCCTAGCGGAATGACGAGTGTTCAAAGGTTTATGCTTATCGTCGTAATCCTTGCCCTAATCGGCTGGGCGGGGTTTGCAAGGGTCGTGAGAGGTATCGTTTTGTCCGTCAAAAATCAGGAGTACGTTCAGGCGGCAAAATCCATCGGGGCGTCGAATTTGCGGATAATTACAAAACACATCCTCCCGCAGACCACGAGTTTTGTAATCGTTGCGATGACTCTCTCAATTCCTTCTTATATCCTCTCGGAATCGGGGTTGAGTTTTTTGGGGCTGGGTATTCAACAACCCGACGCAAGCTGGGGAAATATGCTTAAAGAGGCACAAGAGTACACCAATATTATCTATCGACCTTGGCTTTTGACTCCCGGATTTTTAATATTTATTACCGTACTTGCTTTTAACGTAATAGGTGATACAATTAGAGATGTATTGGATCCGAAAAGTCATTCGGAGTAGAAATAATTAAAAGAGAGGTTAAAGTGCTGGAACATTTAACACCGCAGTTTGATTTAGCGATATGTATAAGGCTTGTGTCGTCCGTTATGCTCGGGTTTTGCGTAGGCTTAGAACGTGAAATGACGAATAAATACGCAGGATTGAGAACCCATATCCTTGTATGTTTGGGAGCATGTGTGTTTACAATACTTTCGATATACGGTTTTCCTATGGTGTCAGTTACGGGGGACGAGTTCGGGACGCGTGATACCGCACGTGTTGCAGCCCAAATCGTGACCGGTATCGGGTTTATCGGTGGCGGTACGGTCTTAAGACACGGGGCAACGGTGTATGGTTTAACGACCGCCGCCACTCTCTGGGCAGTTGCCAGTATCGGTATGGCGTGCGGTGCAGGCATGTTTGCGGTTGCGATGATTACGACGCTCGCTTGTATTATCGTGCTTGTTTCAATAAGGTTCTTTGAAAAAAATGTCATGGTTTCCAGCACAAAAAATATTTCTCGCTTGAAAATTTCGCTAACTTGTGCGAACGAGGTTTCCAATAAAATCTACGATTTTATCCTCGAAAAATACCCTCGACTTCGTGAAATTTCAAAAAAATTAAGCAAACAGGACGAAAACGTTACCAAAATTAACGCAATCGTCGATATAAATTCCAAAAATCCGATAAAATCGACCTACAAAGTTTTCCAAAAAGTTGAAGGGGTCGATTCAATTTCCATTCAGGAATACAACGAAATGGTCGCAAAATAGTCCTTGAGTTTGAGGGGGTGGAGGACTAAATCCACGCAACTCCGACGGATAAAATTGCAAGCACGATTGAGCCTAAAAGTGCGCTTAAAAATCCGTCAACGCTGACGCCCGGGACGACGTAAGCTACAAACATAAAAAGAAGTGCGTTTATGACAAGCGTAAACAACCCGAGCGAAAGGATATTTATCGGCAGGGTCAAAAGTTTTAGGACGGGTTTTATAAATGCGTTAACAAAAACGATTACGACGGTCGCAATCATCGCCGTGATGAAGTTGTCGACTTCCACCCCGGGGATTAACCACGCAACAAACATCACCACTAAAGCAAATGCAACCCATTTTATAAGCAATTTAGTCATTTTTTTTACTCCTTTTGAGGGTAATTTTACAACGGAAATAAAATTTTTTCAATTAACGGGTGCGGGGAATTTTTAAACAAGTTTTTTGAACTCGATTTCGTAGTTGAGGAGCTTGCAAATTGCAATAAGCTCGTTAACTTTGAGGGTTCCGTTGATGAGTTTTGCGGAAAGCGTCTGCTGGTACATCTTCTTTTGTGGTGTGGAAAGCATTTCCGCCAGCTTGCTAACGGAAATATTTTCTTTCATCAGTAGAATTTTTACGATTTCTCTTGCGTTGTCTGCTTTCATAATTTAATTATAGCCGTATTGTGAAAGATTTGATATTGTAGGGTTGACAAAAACATGTAATTACACTATAATTAATGTATATACAATATTTACAATGTAGTAATTGTAAAGGAGTACGAAGATATATTGCGAAGTATTAAGAGATTATAGAAAAAGGAGGAACATTAATGAGCAAAAAAATTAAATTACTAAACGCATTCACTCTTGCA
>CAMAML010000218.1 GCA_945836835.1 uncultured cyanobacterium
AAGGCAGTTTGGACAACATTATCGGCATTGACGCCAAGGTTGTCAAAAAATTGTTGAGGTCGGTGTAAAACTTGTCCGCCTCGGGATATAACTTGACCGTCGAGATTTATTTGTCAAAATCGAACAGTTCGGGGAGCTTAATTTTCAACGCCCGAGAGATTTTGAATATCATCAAAAGGCTCGGATTACGTTGTCCACGCTCGATAAAGCTCATATAGGTGCGATGTACGCCCAATTTTTCGGCAAGCTCTTCTTGAGAGAGGTTTGCCTGAATTAAACTCTTCCCCTATGCAGGTTTGTTGTGTTCTTCCTTGAACACAAGCATTAGAGGGATTATTACGATACACGCCGCCGCAAAGACCTTAAAGCTCGTCATGTACGCACACAGTGTCGACTGCTGTATCAGCTGGTTATAAAGCAATTTCCCCGCCATATACGTTGCTTGAAGTTTTTCTCCCGCCGTATAATATAACGCCCCCGCGTAGTTTTGCAATCTTTCCATAAAAACAGGGTTCGTTTCGGTCATGGATTTTACAAGCCCGTTTTGGTGAATCTGAGAGAACCGCGAAATCATTGTCGCAACAAGCGAAGTGCCTATCGCACCACCGATTGTTTTCAACAAATTCTGTAACCCCGACGCATTTGTCATCTGATCGTTTCTCAAAGTTATACAGGAAAGCGTCGTAATCGGCATCATCGTAAACACAAGCCCCATACCGAAAACCAAATTCGGAATAATGATACTGCTCATACTTATTTGAAGGTTCAGATCACTCAACATCCAGCCGCCCGCACCAAGGCAAACAAGCCCGATTAGCCCGTAATTTCTATAAGAAAGCCGTCCGCCAAGCTGTGCAAAAATCAGCAAAGAAACCAATGCCCCCACACCTCTCGGCATCATCGCCAAACCGCTTAAAAACGCGTCATAGCCCAACATATACTGCAACAACTGAGGCAATATCGCTAATGTCGCAAGCAATACTCCGTATATCAAAATCAACATAATTGTCCCGCACGTAAAGTTTTTATCCTTGAACACGTCCAGTTTTACAATCGGATTTTTACCGTAATGTTGGGACATGAAAAATGCAACACACCCGATAACGGCAAGTGCGGTCAACCAACAAATCCACGGTGCATTAAACCAGTCGGCATCGTTACCTTTGTCAAATACAACCTGCAACGGAACCAACCACAAACACAGAAACAAAAACCCGAATTTGTCGAGTTTTATGTTTTTCTGACGTCTTGCGTAAGGCGGATCTTCCAAATACTGTTGCGCCAAAAACGCGGACAACGCACCAAACGGAAGATTTATAAAGAAAATGTACGGCCAAGACCAGTTGTCCGTAATCCAACCGCCCAAAGCCGGACCTATAATCGGTGCAACGATTACGACAAGCCCAAAGAACGCCATAGCCTTGTTTCTTGCCTCACCCGTGAAACTTTCCATAACAACGGATTGAGCCATAGGCATTAGCGAACCGCCGCCAAAACCCTGCAAAGCCCTTGCAACAACCATCATCCCGATTGAGTTTGATACCCCGCACATAAATGAAGCCACGGTAAAAATCAAAACACTCAACATAAAATAGTTTTTTCTTCCGCACAACTTGCAGAAAAAATCTATCATAGGGATTGCAATACTGCTTGCCATCAAATAACTTGTCAAAACCCACATGGACTCTTGACGGCTGACGGAATACGACCCCGCAATATGCGGCAAAGCTACGTTTGCGACCGTTTCATCCAGCGCAAACATAAACGTTGCAAGCATTACGGGCAATAACATTAACCATGGATTACCCTTTGGACGCCACTCTTCAACTTGTTGAATATCTGTCTTTATTTCTTCCGTCATATTTGTTTTTCAATAACCTCTTTTTCTCTGTTTTTGGGGGCGGTTTATTTATAAACCATTGACTACGTCAAGGTCGGGGCGGATTTTGATTGTGCAAAAATTAGTCGACCGCTCAAAAATCCGTCCGAATTCTTTTGACGTTGAATTATTTTACCTTAACCTTCGGGATAACCGACATTCCCGGAACGATATTGTACTGTTCAGTGTCAATGTCTTCCGTAAACACGATTTTTACAGGGATCCTTTGAACAATTTTTACAAAAGATCCGACTGCGTTTTCAGGAGGAAACATACTCGATTTTGCCCCCGAACTTCTTTGGATACTGTCGATTTTACCCTTGAAAACGTGATCCGGATAGGTGTCGATTTTAATATCAACGGGCTGCCCCGGCTTCATATGTCTTAACTGGTTTTCCTTGAAGTTTGCAACAACCCATACGTTATTCGGAACGATTACGCAAAGCGGAGACCCGACGTTGACGTACATCCCTTTTTCAACCTTTCTGCTCGCAATCGTACCCGATTGAGGAGCTTTTATGATTGTATAGTCCAAATCTTTTTGAGCCTTGTCTTGTTTAGCTTTCAAGGCTTTTAAGTCAGCGTCCGCAACTTTCGCGGAATTACCCGACAAAATGTTTTGTTCCGCATTGGTTAAATTCGCTTTAGCAGCGTCATATTTTGCCTGAGCGGCGTCTAAGGTTTGTTTTGAGACGGCACCTTCTGCAAAAAGTTTTGTGTATCTGTCCAAATCCTTCTTTGCAACGTCGATGTTTGACTGCGATGCCGCAAAGTTTGCCTTTGCGTTCTCTTGGTCCAAAATTTTTCTGTTGTAATTTGCACTTGCCTCATCCAGTTTTATCTGATAATCAATAGGATCAATTTTTGCAATCTTGTCACCCTCATTTATCGGCTGGTTATCGGTGATATAGACATCAACTATTTCCCCGCTGACTTTAGGTGCAATAGTGACCGTAGTGGTTTCGACATACGCATCATCGGTCGATTCGTATTTCAAATTGTCATATACAACCTTAGAGCATGCAACCGCAATCACCGCCAAAACCGCAAAGGTAATCATTCGCTTAATCCCTTTCGGCTTTTGTTTTTTGGTTTCTTTCTCGTTGTTAGAAATTTCGTTTTGTTGTTTTTCTGCTTCCATTTTAACCTCTTACCTCTTACTATATTATTTATTATATTTTGTTCCGTATAAATTTTTCAACCGTTTTTCTGAAAGTTGCCAAAGA
>CAMAML010000219.1 GCA_945836835.1 uncultured cyanobacterium
GTTTGGAAAATGTTTACGAGATGTTGAAAGATTTTGACCTTAAGGTTCTCGGTGTAATTCCGTTTGACGAAGAGCTTGTCAAAAATTCCGTCACAAGAGAGTCAGAGGGGATAATAACTGCGATAAAGAACTTCTATTCAAGAATTAACATCCCGCAAGACGGTAGTCAAAGGTAACAAGTGAGGGTGTGGTTTTGGCAAAAATATTGGACGGTAAAAGTTTAAGAGATAAGTTGCTGGAAAATCTAAAAACCGAGATTGACGGGTTTGGGGTAAAGCCTTCTCTTTCGGTGATTTTGGTCGGAAACGACCCTGCAAGCAGGATTTACGTGAACAACAAGAAGAAAACCGCCGAAAAATTGGGGATAATTTCGACAGTGTTTACCTATCCCGAAGACGTTGAAGAAGCCGTTATAATCAACAAAATCGACGAGCTGAACAATGACAAAAACGTTCATGCAATTTTGGTTCAGTTGCCTTTGCCCGAACATCTTGATAAAAATAAGATTATCAACAGAATTTCACCAAACAAAGATGTTGACTGTTTTACGTTTGAAAATTACGGAAAACTTGCATCGGGAGAGGAGCCTGCGGTATACCCGTGTACCCCCAACGGGGTTCTGTTACTCTTAAAAGAGTACGGAATAGAATTGGATGGGAAGAATGTTGCGGTTATTGGGCGGTCTAATTTGGTCGGGAAGCCTATGGGACTTTTGGCGATGAAAGAAAATGCGACCGTGACGTTTTGCCACAGTCATACAAAGAATTTGAAAGAAATCACCAAACGGGCGGACGTTATTATTTCCGCAACGGGACATCCCGTTATCAAGGTGGATATGGTAAAAGAGGGTGCGGTTGTAGTGGACGTCGGGATTTTTAAGGACGAGAACGGAAAACTACGAGGAGATGTTGAGTTTGGCGAAGTTTTGGGCGTTGCGGGATTTATTTCACCCGTTCCCGGCGGGGTCGGTCCGATGACGATAGCGTCTTTGATGTTGAATACCGTAAAACTTTATAAGAAACAAAATAAATACTAAAACGCACCCCCGTTATATCGAAAGGTGCGTTTAAAAATCGTATTCGTATTAACTCTACGAGCCTGTCAGGTTCAACCCGCAAGAGTCTTTGATACCTTGAGTCAAGAGTGACTTGTCGGAGGTGATTACTTCTGATAGAAAGTCGATTTGTGCTTGAAGCGTTTCCTGTTCGGTTTCTAGATTTTCTTCAAGTCTTTCCAGTCTTTTGTATTCGGGATCTTGATCCAATGATGTACTGTCTCCGTCCTCGTTGTATGCGTCTTCAATGTAGCCCATTTCTCTTTGGATTGTTGAAACTTGGCTCAACAGCAAAGTTTTTTCGTATTGAAGTTGGGATTTCTTTTGAGTGTAAAGTTGCTTTTCGGCTGCGATGATTAAGAATGTCATAATCTCTCTCCTTTTTGTTTTATTTTGCTCTCTTGTATATATAAAGTATTTTTGAAAATCCGAATTTCAACGAATGTATTTTTCGTTACAAAAGTTTATATTTGGAAAACACACAAAATCGTGATAAAATTATCAACAAGAGGAGAAAAAGCTATGACGACGAAGATTTATAGGTTAAAAAATGATATAGAGGTTTTTGAGCAAGTCAATCCCGACTCGCCCAGAGTTGCTTTGTGTTTGAATATCAGAACGGAAGCACCCGAAGAGGTTGCGGGGATGGTAACCCTTATTACCCGTTTGATGCTGCAGGGGACGCATACTCGCACCGCCGAGCAGTTGGCGACGGAATTGGATAATAATGCCATCGACATTTCCGTGGACGCCAGAACCGATTATATCAGGGTTAAGTTGTTGTGTTTAAACGAAGATTTTGAACATGGACTTGAGATTTTGGCGGATGTCGTTCAAAACTCCACGTTTGAAGAGTTTGACAAGGAGCGGGGCAAGTTGTCGGGTGAACTCGTTGCGGAATTGGACTCGCCGAAGGTTAAAGTTTCGGACAGCTTTTTCGGGACATTGTATAAGGGGCATCCTTACGGGATTACAAACGCACAAATGCTGGATACTTTGCCGAATATTACGCAGGATGAAGTTATTAACCGTTACAAGTCAGTCATAAAAGACAGTAAGAAGGTTATATCAGTTGTCGGGGATATAGATTTTAACAAGGTGGAAGGATTATTGGAAAAATATTTGGGTGAAATCCCCGCATCTCAAGAGATTGTTCCAAAAATCGACAAACCCGAGCTTGTAAAGCCCGAATATGTCGAAGTTATTAAGAGTGACGCAAATCAGGCTCACATTATGAAAGGGTGGATAGTAAATTCTTATGACAGTGAAGATTATGCTCCGCTTTTGCTTTTGAACGTGATATTGGGTGCGTCGGGGTTGTCCTCAAGGTTGTTTTTGGAATTAAGAGAAAAGAAGGGGCTTGCTTATGTCGTAAGGAGTGCTTACGAGTCGTATGCCCAGTGTGCTGATTTCTACATCTATATCGCAACCGAGCCAAAAAATATAGAGGTTTCACTGAACGGCTTTAAGGAAGAAATCGACAAGATTAAGTCGGAATTGGTAAGTGAAGAAGAACTCGAAAACGCAAAAAATAATCTTTTCGGGAAATGGGCTTTTTCACTCGAAACCAACAACAATCAGGCAATTTCGTATGCGGGCTACGGAATTTTAGGTTTGGGGTTTGATTTCAATACCGTTATAAGAGAAAAGGTTAAAGCGGTTACGCCCGAACATTTAAGAGAGTGTGCAAGAAAATATTTCACGGGAAATAATGTTTTATCTATCCTGAAACCTTAGCCCCCTCGGCACTGTTTTATATCGCACTTGAGCCTTATAATAATATTGAGGTGTAGTCGTGTGTATCGTAAAACCGTTGTATTAATATTTTTTTTATTTATTTTTCAGCCACCCGTATTTTCCATCGGGCGGGCGGTTGTTCCGCATAATATTAACGTGGAAGATAAAGCTCCCTACATCCCGAAACTTTTGGAAGAAAAATTACCGCCGTATACTCACTACACCTGCACCCTCGTTCCTCGAGGATTTATAATAAGTATAGCCGAAAGTGACTTTTTTGAGAAAAATTCCACCGAGATT
>CAMAML010000220.1 GCA_945836835.1 uncultured cyanobacterium
ACAGTAAAGTAGGTCGGCTTTACCAAGCCGACAACAGCTACTTGTGTGGAGACGAAGGGACACAAGGTTCTCCATACCTCGAAAAACATGTCTTTTCACATCATAAAAAAGGCTTTGAACCTTATATGCAGGATCTGGTTAATAATGAATATCTATATAGTGGCTTTAGGTATTCCTGCAACAAAGAAAATTCCGTTCCTATGTACTGCACAATATTAATTGCCCGTAACGGCCGGAAAATCCCGAAGGGTTACCCGTTTAAAGTTCGCTAAAAGTAGCTTCAGTCGGCAAATTTCACAAGGTGTAACCCCAAGTGTTGATGTCCGCGATAACCCGTTCCATTACGGAGTTCCAGCTCTCGTCTTTTTCCGCACGGTAAAGTTTTACGCTCTCATACCAGTCGCAACGGGTCAGGTCCGTATGCCACCGCCAGTTGTAATTGTAAGGCAAAAGTACGGCACAAGGTTTCCCCATCGCCCCCGCAAGGTGGGCAAGTGATGTGTCGTTGCATACTACAAGGTCTAAGTTTTCGACCGCCGCCGCAGTATACGAAAAATCTTTAAAACTCTTGCTCAAATCCGTAATATCATATTTATGAGCAAGTTTGTCAAACTCTTCCGAGCCTTCAAATGTCTGTGCGGAATAAACTTTTACGTTATCAAGCCCGAAAAGTCCTTCAAAAGCCTCGATATTTATTACTCTGTCCGTTTCGTAATATGTGTTTCCTCTCCATTTTATCCCGATTTTTAATTTGTCGTTGTTAAAAAATTCACGTTTATAAAAATCGGCGTTTTCCTTATTTGCCTTGAGGTAACCGTTACGGGAAATAAACATTTCATCGGTGTTTAATCCCAGAACATAGGGGACGCTCAAAAACGGAAGGTGAACGTCAAAGTCCCAATCTCGTTTATCGTAAAAATACTTCATCACGTCAACTTCGGGAAAATTTTCTCTAAAAAGTTCACTCAACTCTACCTGCGGTTTTATGATGAGTTTTTTGCAACGTTTTTCAAGTAGAGGAATATATCTTGCGAACATAATCATATCACCGAAACCCGCCTCATAGTAAGTATACAGAACCTTGTCGGAAATATCTTCGCCCTGCCAAATTTTTCTTTTCGGGATTAAGTCGGGATATGTAACCGCCGACGTGTTGATTGCCGTTTCTCGGCACAAGCGGTTTTCAAAATACACAAGCCCCTTTTTATAGTCTTTAAGCCTTAAATAGCAAAGCCCCAAGAAATACTTTGACTCTCTGTCGTTCGAGTTAATCGAAATACACTTGAGATAACAGTCCTTAGCCTTCTCAAAATAATGAAACACGGTGTAGAGGTTTGCAAGATTGAAGTACAAATCTCGTGATTTACCGTTGTATTCCAAGGCTTTAAGATAATACTTTTCGGAGTTTTCAAAATCCAAAAGATTTCTGTACGCAAGCCCGATTAGGAACGCCAAGTCGTAATTCAAGCCAAAGATTTTTTCTTCTTCCAATCGGGTTTCCAGCTCTCTTTGATATTTTTTTTGTTTAAAATACACCCCCGCAAGGGTTTCGTAAAAATATCGAACTTTCTTTACGGAAATGGCTTTTTTCACAAACTCTTCCGCCCGCTCATAGTTTTGGGTTTGCAGTTCACTCATCCCGACGAGGTTCAGAACCTCACAATCGTCAGGGTTTTCCGTCAGAATTTTTTTGTAAAAATTTTGAGCCTCGACAATTTTCCCCGCAGAATGCAACTTGAACGCCTTGTCAAAATATTCTTTTCTGAGTGTCTTATCCATATTTTTATGATAACATGTTCTTCAAATTCAGTCCAAATATTTACAAACTTAACATTTTTTAATATATTGGCAAATTTTAAAATTCACCCCTCTTATTGCTTATAAAAGGATGTTTTATGTACCCCGCAAGAAATATACAACTGAATCCAACTAAATCTGTAAGAGATTTTTCCCGCTATGTATTGGAAAACAGAGATGTAATTTCCAATAAGACCTTTGCAAAACAACTTTGTCTACTCGGAAATTCTTACCGAAAAACCCGACTCACGGAAGACATTTTCTCAAGAGAAGCCGATATGCTTGCCGATGAACTTTTTGATTTAAACAAGTTTGATTTTGTCAGCATAATTATGAGTACGCTATGCAAAATAAACAGATACCGAATGGATGCATTGGAATTTTTTGCACGAAAGGGGCTGTCCATTGCCGAAATCCAAGGGGACTATGTTCACATGGTCGCTCGCCTCAACGATTTACGAAGCATTTATTTTAACAACCCCGCATATAAAAACGAATACCTTCATGTGCTGCAAAAAGAAGAAAAGTATTTGAAGATTATCACGGAACATTACGACGCTGCACAACAATCTTTTCGCACCAGCGGACACAAAATGGCACCTTTAGAAACATACGAACTTATGCTTGCACAAATTCAAGCCGACCAAGCAAAATACATCAAAAACTGTAATCCGCAGGAGGCAAAGAAAAAGCTGATTTCGGCACTAAGACTTTTCAACAAACATAAAGTTAAAAAACCTATTCCGTATATTGCACACATATACACCGACATTTTAAAGCACGGTATATAGGTAAATAAGTACAAAGGCATAACCGTCAATCGATTATGCCTTTGATACAAATTAAATTATCGAGTTTAAAAGGAGAGTTACTCGGCTCTTCTCTCCTTAACCGGTCGTGGTGCAGGTTTATCCTTTCTTACATCATTTTTAACTTTGTCGGGATGCGGAATTTTTGCCTCACCTTTTCCGAAATGTTCGTCAAGTCCTCGGCGTTCATGCCCGAACTTATCTCCTCTTTCGTCTCTGTGTTTTTGTTTATTACACTTGCATTTAGGTTTTTGAGGGTGTTGGTACATTCTTGCACAAGGGCATTCAATTTGCACTCTGTGTTGAGAACAAGGGCAAGGAGGAATTGGAGGTCTTGCCCATCCAAACAGAGCAAGTGCCAACCCCGCACCGATAAACGAAGTAGCAATAGAGGTCAAAACCTTGTAGGTTCTCTCTTTGTCAACATAAAAATACTTTTCGGGTGTTTTTTCGATTTGT
>CAMAML010000221.1 GCA_945836835.1 uncultured cyanobacterium
GGTATATATCTTGCAGTGGTTTGGAGATACAATAAGAACAACCCTCTGTTGTATTTGATAACGGCGTGGCTTCTTATAATCCCGCATATCCAAGTCGGCTTTACGATAGATTTCGGCATGAGGGCGTGTATTCCGTCGTTGGTGATATTGTTTTTGTTTGTTGCAAAGACGCTTGATGAGGGCAAAATTCAGAAAGATAAATTTGCCTATACAATATTAATTCTTGCTCTCATTATCGGTTCTATTTCCCCGTTGCACGAGTTTTCAAGAACGGTTATCAGAACTTCTCGGGGAATTACGAAGGCAAAATCCGAGTTGTCCGTCCCGAATTTCTTTGCGTATATTCAGGATAACAAATTTCTGATGTATTTTGGTAAAAAACCTAAGGGAGTGGTTGGGGAATGAAGAAAATTTCAATCGTTTCAAGCTGTTATAATGAAGAACAAAATCTTGACGAATTGTACGAAAGAGTGCGTGCGGTATTTGACGAATTAGGCGGGAAATACGATTTTGAGTATATCCTTGCTGATAACGGCTCGACGGACGGCACCGCAAACAAGTTAAGAGAACTTGCCCACAAAGATACGCGGATTAAGGTGATTATTAACTCCAGAAACTTCGGGCATATTCGATCCCCTTTTCATGCAATCAGGCAGGCAACAGGAGACGCTGTTATTTCCATCGCCTCTGATTTGCAGGATCCGCCGGAATTAATCAAGGATTTGATTGAAAAATGGGAAAGCGGGAAGGATGTTATTTTGCTCCAAAAGACGGAGAGCGAAGAAAATTTTGTGATGTACAATTTGAGAAGGTTTTATTATTACGTTTTGAATAAGATAACGGACAACGGAGTTGAGCTTGCTCAAAACTGTACCGGCTCGGGGCTTTTTGACAGAAAAGTTCTTGAGTTTTTTAAATCCGTGGACGATCCTTATCCGTATTTTCGGGGGTTAGTATGCGAGGCGGGGTTTGAGAGAGAATATCTTCAATTCAAGCAACCGATAAGGAAACGCGGGATTACGGCAAACAATTTTTATACTCTTTATGATATGGGGATGACGGGGCTTGTTAAAAACTCCAAAATCCCGTTAAGGATTATGGCGATTATGGGGTTTGTAATGTCATTTGTCAGCCTGTTTGGCGGGGTTGTTTATTTGATTTGGAAACTCCTTAACTGGACTACTTTTTCGTTCGGGATAGCGCCGATAATCATAAGCATAATGTTTATAAGTTCAATCCAGCTTTTTTGCCTCGGGGTTCTTGGCGAATACATCGGAGCAATTTACACAAGGGTAGACAAAAAGCCGCTTGTGCTGGAAAAAGAGCGGATAAATTTTTAAAATCAATCCGAAAACTAAAATGTCGGCACTTTGCATATCCGATTAACCCAATCTTGCACGGCTTATGCGACGACACAGAGGCTCTTCTGTTTTATTCTTTGGTTGAGTTCGGATTTTGTTATTTTTCCGTCACCGTTGAGGTCTAAGCCTTCATTTCCCGCATAGCCTTGCCCGTCTCGTTGAGTAACAACATCCCGTTTTGCATACGCAGGAAGGTAGTTTATCGCAGCAAGTTCACCCGCCGTCAATCTGTGGTCGGAGCTAAAGCCCGCCACCTGTTTTGCCCTAAGCAGGGATTTTTCCGCCAAATCCAGCTGTTCCAATGCCGACATTTTGGCAATTTTTGCTTTGGTTAAGTTAAGCCCGTAAACCTTGTTCAAGTCGGTTATGCACGTGTCGGTGAACTGGATTAACCCGACGGCACTTTTTCCGTCCCAATTTCTCGGCACGGTCATGAATAACGATTCGCTATGGATTAAGCCGAGCAAATCCTTATAGTCGCAGTTGATTTTTGCGGCAATGGATTTAACCCTGTTTAAAATATCTTTCCCGATTTTAACTTTTCCGCCACTGCTTGTGATGGAGGAATCACCCGAGGTTACCACAGTCTCAGGCGGAGTCGTTTTCTTTGACGAGGGGGTACGTGTGCTGTCAAGCAAACGTTCTATCTCTTCAATTTCCGCAGTCGAAACGGGCTGAAGTGAGCCGAGCAAGTATCCGACTTCGTCAGTCCCCTGAGTCCACGGGGTTGCGGGCTGAATATTCAGCAAAGACTCTCCGACCGTTAACGGGTCATACTGCGGATAAGTCGGTTGATAAATCGGCGGAGCGGAAACAGGTCTCGGAGGCGGAGTTATAAAATACGGGGAATTATAATACGGAATAAAATATTGGTTAAAGCATGGGTTAAAATATCCGCACCCCATACCGAACAAAAACGGGGGTCTATGATGACACGAATGGGACATCATATCCGCCATCGCAACCCCATATGCCATATTCATCGCTAAGTTTCCAAGTCTGTTATAAAACATTTTCCCGTAACTCCGATTATCCCTTATCTATATAAAGTTTATTTGTCTGCAAAAATTGCCTTCACAGTACAAACTGAGTCTGCGGAAAAAGACAAAAAAGTATCAAAAAACAGCAATAATAAGGAAAAATTGTATTAACATATCTTAATATTGCGTTTTGAAAATTTGTATATTAAGTATAATTATAAATTGACTTGCAGTTTGAGAAAAAGTATCAGATGAAATAAGAAATTTAGTGTCGGTTTGGTAAAACCGACCTACTTAACTGGAACCATAGGTAATAAGAGCATTAATACCTATACAGATAGATGGGGAAATACAACTGGTTTTTAATATGTTAACATCGTTATTCATATAGCATTTTTACCTAAGAAGGTGAATATATGAGATTACTAATTTGTTTGATTTTAGCACCTATTGTAGCAATTGGCTTTTTGCAATTGTTTATACATTTGGTTCAATTCATTGGGGCTTAGGATTATTAGCTTTTCTCGCTTTACCTGCATGGAGTATATATTATGAAATAAAAAAGAAAGGCGAAAGCGAAGAGTTTGAAGCATGGGATGATTTTTAAGGTGCAGGGTGTTTTGTACCGATAGAAAATCTATTTATTATGCAACCTTTTCTGACTTTCTCTTGTTTCTCAATGTAATTATTAGTTCTTTTTGCTACCCATCTTA
>CAMAML010000222.1 GCA_945836835.1 uncultured cyanobacterium
GAAAAATTTTTGCAAAGCCAAATAGCCGCAGGGATTTATAATTCTATAAACGAAGCAATTAACGCAACTTTAAGCATTGCAATATCTCATGTTGAAATATCTCCGGAAGAAATTACAAATTTACGACAAGATATTGCCGAAGGTATGGCTGATATTAAATCAGGCAGATTAGACGATTGCATTGAATTTATGGATGAAAGAATTGCTAAATATGAGTAATCGTAAAATAATAATCACTAAAGAGGCTGAAAACGATATTATCTAAATTGAAAAAAACTTTTATTAACTTATCACATTAACAACCATTAATTTCCAAATTTCGTTGTCGGGTTAAAAAAAAATAACACCTCTAAAAGGTGCTACTTTTTATTTCTTAATTGTGATAATCGCTATTCAATATCAAGATTATCGGTGGCTTGAAGCTGTTTTTTCTTTAAGTTATGCATAACCGCATCAACAAGAAGTTCGTAGGATTTTTTGTTCTCGATGTTCGGGAACTCTTCCTTTAACTGTTCTCTGACCATTGCTTCCAGCCTGCGTTCGTCAGAATTTATTTGTAAGTCCTCAACTCCGCTAATCATTTGCAAATAGTCGGCAGACTTTCTGCTCGAAATGTGGCTGGCGTAATTCAACCACCGCAACTTCGGGCTGATTGTTTCGTTCAATTTTTTAACTATTTTCAAGTTTTTGAATTTGTTCAACATTTTCTACCTCTACTTTTCTGTCAGCAGATTTCCTTCTTCACATTTTCTTAAAGTACTCTCAAAAAAATAATTTACTCTTTTTTTGCAAATATTACAAAAACGTTACAAATTGTTTACAATTTTGAAAAATCCGTCAGTCTTGCATATTTTTTCTTGAGCAAAGTCAGCAGAGCGAGTCTGTTTTCCTTGACTTTTTCGTCTTTATCCATTACCAAAACGTCGTTAAAGAATTTTTCAACTGACGGATTGATTTCGATAAGCGACTGCAAATACTTAGCGTAATCGTCGTCCTCGTTTACGGTATTAATCTGCTCAAGCAACATTTTTTCGGAAGGTTCTCTGAACAGGTTTTTGTCGACGGATTTTTTCGAGTCCTCTTTCAAAATTCTCAAGACTCTGTTTGCACATTCAAGCAAAGCAGGGTTGTCCAATTTTTCGACGACTTCGACACGTTTCACGTAGTCCGCCAAATCTTCAAGCGGATTTTTGTTCGACGCACAAGCCTCCAAAACATTCTTAGGGTGCTTGTCACCGAGGAAAATTATCAGACGTTGAACCATAAATTCCTTAACTTCTTCGGCAATTTTGCCCGAAATTCTGTCCAGCCCCGACGTTGCAAAACTCTTAACCTTGTCTATAACGCTCTTGCTTTCCTCTTTTTTGATAGGTAAAAGCAGGAGGGTTTTAATAATCATGTCGTTAATATCCAGCTTCAAATCAGCGGACAAAACTGTTCTGATAATCCCGAGAGCCGCACGTCTGACTCCGAGCGGGTCGGAAGATCCGGTCGGTTTTTTGCCTTCCGCAAACACGGCACAAACGGTATCCAATTTGTCGGCAATCCCGACAAGCTGACCTTCAATCCCTTTTGCCGTTTCACTTTCGGCATTCAGCGGGAAGTAATGTTCCTTAATCCCTTCGCAAACTCTTTCGTCTTCGCCCGAAACCCTTGCGTAATCAGCGCCGATAAACCCTTGCAATTCGGTAAACTCAAACACCAACTGCGTTGTCAAATCCGCCTTGCAAAGTGCTGCTGTTCTTTCGACGGTTTTAGGATCGATTTTCAAGGCTTTTGCCATATCCGCAGACAGTGCAACCAACCTGCGGGCTTTGTCGTAGACTGACCCCATGCCTTTTTGGAAAGTAACCCCTCTGAGGCTTTCAACGTAATCTCCCAGAGGTTTTTTGGTATCTTCCCTGAAGAAAAACACCGCATCGTCTAACCTTGCCTTGATTACACGGACGTTACCCGCACGAATATTTGAGAACTCATCGCCGATATAGTTTGTCATGGTGATAAATTTGTTGATAAGTTTGCCGTCCTTGCGGAGTGCAAAGTATCTTTGGTGAACCGCCATGACGGTAACCGTAACCTCTTCGGGAATTTCCAGGTATTTCGGGTCAAATTCGCAAAGAGCGGGAACGGGGTATTCCGTGATGAAGGTAACTTCTTCAAGCAAATCATCGGTATAATAAGGGACTGCACCAAGTTTTGCCGCCTCTTCTTCGGCACTCTTGACGATTATTGAGCGGCGTTCGTCTTGGTTAACGATAACGTGTGCCTCACGCAACTTTTCCACATACTCGTCGGGGTGGTTGATGACAATGTGTTGATTGTCAAAACGGTGTCCCCTTGAAACGTTTGACGACTCTTTATCGATAATTTTTATCTTAACTTCTTCGCCGTCCAAAATTGACACAATCCAACGAATAGGGCGAGAAAATTTCTCTTCGTTATAACCCCACCGCATAAAGTGCGAACCTTGGAGTTTAAGGATGAGTGACGGAACATTTTCGCTCAAAAGTTCTTTGACCGACTTTCCTTTTATAACTATTTTGGCATGAACATAGCCGTCTTGAACGTACAAGTCTTTAGGCTCAAGTCCGTTTTTGCGTGCGAAACCTTCCCCTGCTTTAGTGAGGTTTCCCGCCTCGTCGTAAGCTATTTTGGCAATAGGCCCTTTGACAATTTTTTCTTCATCGGGGCTTTGCGCCTCCAATCCCGAAATTATGACCGCCAAACGACGCGGGGTAGCGTAAACTTCAACTTTTTCAAAACCTGTTTTATTTTCGTCCAAAAACTTTGTAAAACTCGATTTCAAACTGCTTATTGCCTGCGGTATAAACCTATATGGCAATTCTTCCGTTCCAAGTTCCAATAAATATTTGCTCATGCTGTTTTTCTCTTTCTAAAATCCTTGTAATCCATACAGATTATAAACAAAGCATGGCGTATTGTAAAGGGGGAATTTAGGGAGTGACTAAGTTTTTTGAAGTCACTTAGTCCCTCCCCTGCATATCGATTTTGTTTTTGGTTAAATAGAAACAGAAAGTCAGTGA
>CAMAML010000223.1 GCA_945836835.1 uncultured cyanobacterium
GCAAAAGCTAACGGAATTGAGTTCGACAAATTCGCAACGGGGCATTATGCTCGAGTTGAGTTTGAGAACGGAAGATATTTGCTGAAACGCGGGCTTAACGAGGGTAAAGACCAATCGTATTTCCTATATAGATTAAAGCAGGAACAGCTTGCAAATATTATGCTTCCGCTTGGGACTTACAAAAAAGAAGAAATCCGTGCAATCGCCGAAAGCCACGGCTTAAAAGTTTTTGATAAACCCGACAGTCAGGATTTTTACGAAGGGGATTACAACGAACTCTTGGAAGTTCAGCCGAAAAAAGGCAACATCGTATCAAAAGACGGTAAAATCCTCGGCACTCACAACGGGATTTGGAACTACACAATCGGACAACGCAAAGGGCTTGGAATTTCCGCACCCGAACCTCTCTACGTGCTTTCTCTAAGAAAAGACACCAACGAGGTTGTCGTAGGCTACAAAGACGATACGATGAAAGACTCGCTTGTCGCAACAAAATTGAACTGGATACCGTTTGATTATCTAAAAGAAACAAGAACATGTCAGGCAAAAATCCGCTCAACTCAAAAGCCGACCGATGTTACGATTATTCCGCTCGAGAACGGGAATGTCTTGGTAAAATTTGAAGATATGCAAAAATCAATCGCAATAGGACAATCGGTCGTGTTCTACGACGGGGATGTCGTTCTTGGCGGCGGGATTATCGATGCGTAGAAAGTAAATTTGTTTATGTTATTATAGTTTTGTATATAAGTTATTTAAGGAGAAAGAGAAATGGCAGATGCAAAAAATTTGGCGATAATCGAAAGAAGCGAAAAGGAACAACTCCAAATTTCGGTTAGCGAATACAAAGGTCGCAGTTACCTCAATATGAGAATATTCTACACAACCGACGGCGGTTCAACCTGGTTGCCTACAAAGAAAGGGGTAACCTTCACTCCGGAGCAGCTGGACACCCTATCGGAAGCCATTGAGGAAGCCAAAAAAGAATTTATGGCGGAAGAATAGTTTTTGGGAAGGTTGTGTGCGGGCTTATGGAAAACGTTAAATTATTTGATACTAAAGAGTTTGAAACCTCGCCCGCCGATCACCCTAAATACGCACTTGCCCTGGTAAATATCAAGGGGCTTGGCGTAAAAACTTTCAGTTATTTAATCCCTGACGAGATGAAGGACAAGATTAAGATAGGTCAAGCTATTTTAGTCCCCTTCGGACGGCAGGGATTAATTCATGCCTTTTGTGTCGGGTTTAGCGACTACCTGCCGGCAGAAATTCGTGCAAAAAAAGTGAACAAAATCCTCGACGAAACCCCGCTGTTTTCGATTGATTACCTCAAACTTTTAGAGTGGGTCGCAAATTATTACTGTTGCGATTTGGTAACCGTGCTTAATACGGCAATCCCGATGAAACTTATCGAAAAAAATTCCAAAACAGAACAGCTAATCGAATATGTAAAATCGGACGGAGCAACGAAAAGACAGCTTGCGGTTTTGGAGGTCTTGCAAAAAACGGGGAAATTTCCGCTCATTGCGTTTGAAAAAATTGCCAAAACCACTCGTGCAACAATAAAAAAACTTGAAGAAATCGGTTGCGTAAAAATCAGCGAAAAAGAGGTATACAGAAATCCGCTCGATATTTTGAACATCACCGAAACCCAACCGCTCTCAACACTCGAAGGCGAGCAAAAAAACGCATACGAAGGGATAAAAAAGACGATTTCGGATTACGCCGCACGAAAAAAAAGGTTAAGCGAAAACGAGGTTTTACCGCCGCTTTCAATTTTATTGCACGGGGTAACCGCATCGGGCAAGACCGAAGTTTACTTTAAACTCATTGACGACTGTATAAAATCGGGCAAAAACGTGCTTTTCCTTGCACCCGAAATTGCACTCGCCTCTCAGCTTACCAAACGGCTTGCAAAAAAATTCGGCACCCGTGACGTTGCGATTTGGCACAGCAGCATTTCGGAAGGTGAACGCTACGACGTTTGGCAAAGGCTTTACAACAACGACATAAAAATCCTTGCGGGGGCAAGGTCGGCGGTCTTTGCACCGCTTAAAAACATCGGGCTTATCATCATCGACGAAGAACACGAAAGTGCCTACAAACAGACCAATCCCGCCCCTCGCTACGACGCAAAGGTCGTCGCACAAAAGTTGTCGGAATTTCATGACTGCCCTCTGATTTTGGGTTCTGCGACCCCCGATATTTCGGTTTACTACAAGGCTCTCGGGACGGGAAGCCTTTTTGAGATGAAACACAGATACAAAAATGCACCGATTGCCCCCGTTACTGTCATAAATATGCAGGAACACGGGCGAGCGGCTTATAAAAGCATTATCTCAAAACCTTTGCAAACCGCAATTCAAGAAACTTTGGACAAAAAACAACAGGTGATTTTGCTCATAAACCGTCGCGGCTATTCGACTTTCACCCAGTGCAAGGCTTGCGGACACATCATAGAATGCCCTAATTGTGCAATCCCGATGATTTGGCACTCAAAAGACGCTCAACTCAAGTGCCACTACTGCAATCACGTGGAAGAGTTTCCCGAAACCTGTCCCGAATGCGGTTCTGATGCCCTTAGAACGAGCGGAACGGGGACGCAAAAGATTGAACAGTTTGTGCAGGAGCTTTTCCCCGACTATAACGTTGCAAGAATTGACAGCGATGTTTTGGTGAGGAAAGGGGAGCATATAAGGTTGCTCGAAAAATTTCAGAAGGGCGAAATTGACATTCTGGTTGGCACTCAAATGATAGCAAAAGGATTGGATAACCCAAACGTTACGCTTGTCGGGGTAATCTCCGCCGACGCAAGTTTTAATTTGCCGGATTACCGCTCATCGGAAAGAGGGTTTCAACTGCTTACGCAGGTAGCAGGGCGTGCGGGGCGTGGCGAATTTACGGGACGGGTCTTTTTCCAAACCTTTAACCCTCAATTTTATGCCCTTGAAAGTGCCAAATCCCAAAACTATCGAGAGTTTTACGACAAAGAAATTATCTCGAGAGAAGAGTTTGACTACCCGCCGTTTAGCCG
>CAMAML010000224.1 GCA_945836835.1 uncultured cyanobacterium
CCACGGGTTAGGACACGGTATCGGTGTGAGCGTTCACGAATACCCGCCGAATTTGAGTTGTAACGAGCTTGCAAAAGTAGAACTTAAAGAAAACATGTGCTTTACGATTGAGCCGGGGCTGTACAGGGAAAACTTTTTCGGGGTAAGGCTCGAAAATTCCTGCTACTTAAAGGATGAAAAAATCCAATCTTTTGTGAAGATGAATTACGAGAAAAAGTTGATCGATTTTTCTGCTTTAACAGAGCAAGAGCTGGCATGGTTAAAGGATTTTGAGGTAATATAAAATGGAAGAAATAACATCTCTTAACAACTCATTTGTAAAAGAAACCGTCAAACTTCAACAAAAAAAATATCGGAACTCGGAGGATAAATTTTTGCTTGAAGGGTTTAAGCCGATTGCGGAGGCAATCGAGGCGGGAATTGAGGTTGAAGCCCTGTTTGTCCGCTCGGATAAGTTCGAAAAATACAGTTTCTTCAAAGGTCGCCTAATCTCGACAACAGAGGTGGTCTTAGGAAAAATTTCGACAACCGAAACCCCTCCGGAAGTGGTCGGGGTCGCAAAGCAAAAACACTATTCAAAGTCGGATTTAAAAGAGGCAAAAAAAGTTATCTTGCTTGAAAATATAAAAGATTTGGGTAACCTTGGCACAATATTGAGGACGGCGGTTGCGTTTGGGGTGGATGGCGTCGTGTTGTTCGGCGATTGTGCAGACTTGTATAACCCAAAGAGCGTTCGCTCGTCTGTTGGCAACCTGTGGAAAATTCCGGTCGTAGAAATTTCAACAGTCAAAGAGTTGAAGGAATTGTTTTCTGATTTTCAGCGGGTTGCGACCTTGCCGCTTGCAAAAACGTATCTAAAAGATTTTGAAGCAAAAGAAAAATTTCTTGTGATGTTCGGCTCGGAAGCCGACGGGCTTAGCGAAGAGTTGAAAAATTTTGCAACGACTTCCCTCAAAATCGAGATGTCGGACAAAGTCGAGTCACTGAATTTGAGTGTTTCCTGCGCCGTCGTGCTTTATAAAGTTATGGTTTTGTAAAAAAAATAGCTTTTCGACTAAGTTTATGCTAAACTTGATTTCAAGAGGTTGAAAATGATTTCGTTTTTAGGGAAGTGTACTCAAAATTTAATAAAATGTTTAAAATATCTGCTTACGGGGCAGTTAAAGTTTTCCGCAATAATTGAGCAGGCGGTTTTGTTAAGCTATGATTCGCTTTCCATTTCGCTTATTATAGCGTTTATTGCGGCAGCGGTAATTACAATTCAGGTTGCAAAACAATTCCTTATGTCGGGGGCAGAAGCCTACATCGGCGGGACAATCGCAATCGTTTTGATAAGAGAAATTGCTCCGGGGTTTGTGGCACTTGCAATCGGGGCAAGAGCGGGGACGGCGATTTCCGCGGAAATCGCCAATATGCAGGTTACGGAGCAGGTGGACGCCATAAAAACTTTAAAAGTCGACCCTGTCGGGTACTATTTTACCCCTCGGCTTGTGGCAACGACCATAACCGTTCCGATGGTGGTGTTGCTTGCCGAGCTGATTGGGATTTCGGGCGGAATGCTCGTTTCTCATGTTACAATCGGGTTGCATCCCGAAAGATATATTTATTCCGTTTGGGCATGGCTTGCCCTGAGGGATGTTTATATAAGTTTATTAAAAGCGGCGGTGTTTGGCGGTTTGATTTCGCTTGTGTGTGCGACAAAGGGCTATGAAACCCGTGGCGGGGCAAAAGAAGTCGGAACTTCCACCACGCAGGCGGCAATTTTATCCACGGTCTACATGCTTGTTGCGGATTTTTTGATAAATTTGGTGTTCTATATCGCAAAATAGAGGAGGCTGTGTGATTAAGTAATTTAATCACTAAAATCATAATTTTCTTTGTGACTTCGTACGTGTACTCAAACCGCTGAACACAAGAGTCCTTTATGTACTCTTTCATTCTTTCGTCGGGCTGAGCCTATAAGTCCGCAAAACAAACTTTTAACGAGTTATTTTATGTTTTTTATGTGGCTTAAAGATAACTCGGATTTTTTCATAACCTTTTTTCTTTACGCAAACATTATACCATGGCGGAGCCGAAATTCGAGACAACATCTTTCGCAAACAGGTCGAATTGTTAACATCTTGCAACAATCTTAAGTTTTGTAAAGTTGCAAAAACGGGCTAAAACCCTTTAAATATAGGAGTTTTAAAAATAAATTCAAAAATAGGATTAAAGTTTAGGCAATTTTTACCGACAAAAATACTTGTAATGTGTATAGAGAAGTATTAAATGAAGTCCGAGTTGTGAAAAATTCGGAGAGAAAGGATTGTATTATGAGTGCGAATGCAGGTATCCATGTTGTAATGTTTGCTGATAAGTATTATGCGTTATCAAACGAAGAGTTTGAAAAGGTAACAAAAAAAGGTGTATCCGAAAGTGAGCTGAGCAATATTTTTTCAAAGGCAAAACAAATTGCACAACCGGTTACGGTAAAATCTGATACTAATGTGATGACGGGAGCGTACAATGCTGGCTCTGTCGGATCAAAGGTAATCCAAACACAGGCAAGTGACGGTGTAACAGAGATTACTGCAACGGGACGAAATTTTTCAGTAGCCCCTGAAACTCATACTGTCGGAATGGACGTAAACCCTGATGCCGGAGCAGGTTCTGGTGCGGTTGTAACGAATTCCACCAAAACGACCGTTACTCTGTCCGACATTCCGCCTGAAATCAGAACTCAATCTCCGTTCAAAGAATTGCTCGGAGCGGGTGATGCTCAAGGTAATTATGAAATTAAACAGGAAAACTGGGAAAAGTTAAAGCTTGCAATCGAACGTTATTATAATATTCCGAATAATCTTGCTATTTCCGGAGATGACAAAGAGTTTAACGCTCAAATTAATGCCGAGTTGGTTAAACTCGGAGTATACGGCGAGGACGGTGAGGTTAAAGATCCTCAAAAATTGCTTGACGTTGTCAAAAACGGTATAACGGTTAACGGAAACAAATACACTTTTAATCCAGAAGAAGGT
>CAMAML010000225.1 GCA_945836835.1 uncultured cyanobacterium
CAGAAACTTTTTTACTATGATGGAGGACAAGACTTTTGACATCAGGCAGTCGCTTATGGTGAGGGAAAAAGCAAAACTTCCGAACGAAAATATTGTAATCGTGGCGATTGACGACGCCACGTATGAGTATATTCTGAACAACTACGGAGAGTGGCCGTTGCCGAGAAATGTTTTTGCGGACGTAACAAATTTTCTCGAAAAACAGTCTCCGCAAAGCGTTATCTTTGATCTGATGTTCGTAAAATCGTTCAAGTCAAACTCGAATTCGGATAAAGAGCTTATTGACGTGTTTGGAAAATATAACAACCTTTATACTTCCATGAACCTCGATAATCAAGACCGACAACTTCGTCAACCTCCGATATTACCCGACAAGTTAAAGGTTAAAGTTATAAACCGCTCTCCGATTGTGGATTTTAGTGAACAGAGTTATATAAATTGCAGAAAAATATTGGACGGAATAATCGCCAAAACCGCAAATATCGGGATGACAAATGTTTCCCGCTCCAATGACGGGGTATTGAGAAAGGTCCCGCCTTTTGTGATGTACAAAGGGGATTTATATCCGCAGCTAGGTATGGTTGCGGGGCTGGATTACCTAAAATCTACGGGTGAATTTTCGGGAAGAACTTTTATTGTCGATACTTCCTCGAACCTTGGAATGAACGACAGAAAAATTTATCTCGACTCGGACGGGAGTGCCATTCTTAACTGGTACGGCGGAAACGAAACTTATGAGTACATCCCGTTGTATAAAATTCTGAAAGTGCTCAACGGTGATGAGCCTAAGGCGGATTTACTCAATTTTAAAGGGAAAATCATCTATATTGGCACAACGGCGGCAAGTTTGTTCGATATAAAAACCGTTCCCGTTAGCAAAAATTACCCGGGTGTAGAGTTGCAGGCAACTTTTGTAAACAATCTGATAGATAACAATTTTATAAGACGCTTGGACAATTCCTTTTCCGTTCAAACGGGAGTTTTACTCGCTCTCATAACCATTTTGATTGTTATGTACGAAAACGCCGCATTTGTCGGGGCTTTGGCGTCCTGTTCGGTGTATATTATCTATATGATACTGACGTATAATGTCATGAAATATTTTAATATATGGCTTGATATTGTTTATCCGCTGTTGTTGGCAATTTTGACTTTCATTGCCGCTTATATGATAAAATACATTCTAAAGTCGAGAGATTTTGACAAGCAGTATATTTTGGCAACAACGGACGGACTTACGGAACTTTATAACCACAGGTATTTTCAGGAACATATGCGTCAAATGGTAGAACATTCAAGACGATATGAAACCAATTTTTCCATGATAATTTTGGACATAGACTTTTTCAAAAAGTTTAACGACACATACGGACATCAGTCGGGGGATGCCGTGTTAAAACAGGTAGCCCAAACTTTGAAGAAAAATATACGCTCGGCAGATATTGCCTGCCGTTACGGCGGAGAAGAGATGAGTATTATACTTGCAAATACCAATTACGAAACCGCACTCATTACCGCAGAAAAAATTTGTGCAAGGATTTCCGATAAAACCTTTAAACTTCCGAACGGAAAAACGACTTCCGTTACAATAAGTTTAGGGGTTTCGACCTATCCTCAAGACGGACTGACGGCGGAAGAGCTTATTGACGTTGCGGATAAACGGCTTTACCACGCAAAAGCAAACGGCAGAAATCAGGTCGGGAAATAAAAATGTTATTGTTAAAGCAAAACGCCGTCACATTCTTGACGGCGTTTTGTTATACTTTTATAAACCCTTATTTGCCCAGTCCGAGCCTTCCCAAAACGTTTTCGGGCGACCACTTTTTCTGATATAACAACCCGAAACAACAATCGTTTTCAATGATTGGCACTACGTTGTGGTGATTAACGTCTATTTTTTTACCCAATCCCATTTTGTTTAGCATATTCCCGATAGCACCGTTATCGACGTAGAGAGAAATTTTGTACATATCACCGAAAACTTTACGTGTTTGTTTGTGCAAATCAACGACAATATCTTTTTTGAAGCGTTTTTCCGCAATGTCGGCAAGTTCTCTGATTGAATAATCGGATTTGATTGCTCTTACCAATCGGACAGGTGCGTCTCCAACGATTTTCACTGCCCCGAACGAAACGTTGTTATTGTTTCCTTTTTTTGTACCGCAGGTGCAATTTACGCTGTTAATAGCGGGTATATGCATATAATTTTCTCCTTTGCTATAAGACTGTCGCTATACTTTTGTACCAATTAAAATACATACAGAAGAATTTGTAAAGGGTTTGTCAAGTTATATGTAATTTTGTAACTTTTCTTAAAACTTGAAACGAAATTATCCCGAAGAGAAAATCTTTTCTTCCGACAATCGAAAATCCGTGGTTTTCAATTTCTTTAATGAGTTGGTCGGGCGGAAAAAAATCCCGTTTGGATTGGATGAGATATTCGTAGGATTTACCCTCTTTAAAAAGGGTTTTGCAGGCAATTCGGGTTATAAAATCGAAGATTTTCGATATTGCGACTTTTTGTCCGAAGTCGAGATGAACAAATTCTCCGCCGTGTTTCAGCACCCGCCAAACTTCGTCCAGAGCCTTGCCGTAGTCTTTGATGTTTCTTAAGCCAAAACTCATCACAACTTTGTCAAAAATTTCATCTATAAACGGCAAATCCGTCATGTCCGCTTTGACAAAATTGACATCTTTAACTCGGTTTCGGGCGATTTTAAGCATTTCTTCGGAAAAATCCGCTCCCGTAACTTCCGCCATGCTCCACCGTTTTTTTATAAGTTTTGAAATATCCCCGGTGCCACAACATGCGTCGAGAATTTTTTCGCCCGACGCTATGTTGAGCGAATTTACAAGCGATTTTTTGACCAAAATATGAAGCCCGAGCGATATAATCGTGTTGTTGCGGTCGTATTGCGGTGCAATGCGGTCGAACAAATTGCGTATGTCTTTGGGATTTTTTTTTATAAGTTCCAATTTCTTAACCTTTTTGTGTTTTCCTATGTATATT
>CAMAML010000226.1 GCA_945836835.1 uncultured cyanobacterium
ATATAGACAAAAAGTAAAAGTGGCGAGCCGTACCAAAGTACGGCTCGCCACTTTTATGCTAATGCTAAAAGATTATTCCTTACACGAACGTTTTTTATCCCAGCCGAGCTTTTCACGACAGTGCAAATAATCCATGTTTTTGTTGTAAATAACCCATGCCGCACACCCGCGACCTGCACGAGTATTATTGGTAAGTTTCGGATCACATTTATTAAAACCTTCTGCATTTTCCGTTTTGCCTTCAGGTATTAATCCTTTTTTTTGCAATTCAAAATAAAATGTATTTTTCCCAAAGATAGATTTTTTCTTGTCATATTGCGTTAGATTAGTCATGATGTCTATTTTTTTTAAATTAGTATCATACCAGCCAATCATAATATATGTCCCGTCAGCGAGAAAAAAGCGTGCTTCCGGGGGAGCGGCGGATGACGCACTAACAGGAGCAGGATCTCCGATTTTTTGTCCCGATAGTGTATAGGATGATGCATTAAGACAAATTTTGCCGAGTTCACAAGTTTTTGTAACTTTCAAATACTGTTTCAATCTTTCTGCAACAATCTTTTGAGCAGACAAGTCGTATATAGTTTTTCCCGTTTCTTCGTCAATTTGTCCTGTCTCTGTATTGCGCAGCCCCCATGTGTCAATCGTGCCGTAGTCAGATTGCATTCTCTGAACCGCCTGAGAGAGTATGGAATAAGTTTTCAACAAATGGTTAACGGTCACTTGCTCTTGATACTTTGAAATCAAAGACGGAAAGGTCACCGCCGCAACCACGCCGATTACGCCTAACGTAATGAGAACTTCGGCAAGAGTGAATGCGTTAAGTTGCTTAATTTTTTTGTTCATTAATGAACCCCCTTTTCTTTTTATTGTTTTGTAACTTTTTACCACCGTGGTGTCCTGTGGAAAATCAGTTGCATGCACTATCTCCAGGGTAGAATTTCTTAATAAGCCTTTGATATTTTTTTTTAAGGTGAATTTAGAAATTCGGGTAAGGGGGTGAATAGTTCGCTCAACTACCTTAAAAATATCTTGTCTTTCCCTCGTATTCATTCTTACCTCATAATCTTACTCTTATCTTTATAATTCATATACGATTATTAATCACCGTATCCGATTACTAGTATAACTCTATTCACACAAAAAGTCAATATAGACTATAATTATTTCATTATGAATATTAAGAACAAAATCAAAATGTTAACGTCGTCACGGGGAATGACTTTAAAAAAATTAGCTCAAAAACTCGGTGCAGAACTTAATCAGGAATATTCCTACAACAGCCTTCTCGGCAAGCTCAATCGAGAAAGCCTTTCGCTGAAAGAAGCTGAAGTTATCGCAAAAATTCTCAACTACCGCCTTGACTTCACCGATCTTGAAACCCCTTAATATCTCGTAATACTACTTGACAGAGGGTTATGCTTATATGATAATATCTATACGTGTAATACTCGGGTAAATCGTTCTATAAAATTTTTGACAGCCGAAACTTTTTAACCCAATTTGGTTTGAGAAAATTACGAAACCCACAATGAAAGGACATATATTATGTACGCAATAGTTGAAACAGGCGGAAAGCAATACCCCGTTGAAGAAGGTCGTTACGTCGACTTGGAATTGTTAGATGCCAAACAAGATGAAAAAGTTACTTTTGACAAAATTGTTATGCTCGTTAACGGCAAAAAATCAAAAGTAGGACAACCTTATGTTGCAGGTGCAAGCGTTGAAGGCGTCGTTGTTAAGCACGACAGAGCCAAGAAAATCATTGTTTTCAAACAAAGACCTAAAAAAGGTTACAGAAAAAAACAAGGACACAGACAAGGCTTTACCAGAGTTATGATTAACAAAATCAGAACTTCGGCTAAAAAATCGGAAAAAACCGAAGCAACTGAAACAGAAGCATAAGTCCCTTTCGGAGGCGAACTTCCGAAAAACCAGGTAAGTAAAAACTAACAAGGAGAAATAAAAATGGCACATAAGAAAGGTATGGGATCAACCCGTAACGGTCGTGACTCCGAAGCTAAGCGATTGGGCGTCAAAAAGTTCAGCGGCGAAATCGTAAAAGCCGGTAACATTCTTGTTCGCCAAAGAGGTACTAAAATTCATCCGGGCAACAACGTTGGTATCGGATCGGATGACACTTTGTACGCTATCATTGACGGACAGGTTAAGTTTGAACCTCACAGACGTGACAGAAAACAGGTAAGCGTTTACTCCGTATAATCACGACAAGATAAACATATGAAAACAATGCTCTTGGTTTTTCAAGAGCATTGTTTTTTATTCCCCCTCGACCTGCACACTGTTGTCCGAGATAAATTTTATTCTGTGGCATATGGCGGAAAAGCAGTGGCAATACCCCTCTCCATACGGGAGGCGGATTTTGCGTAGGCTGAAGTGAGCAGAGCGAACGTAACGCCGAAGTAGCACGGAGCGAAGTGAACGGGAGTTTGTGCTAACAAACGCAGTGAACGACAGCGGAGTGTGGAGCAATAATCCAAGACAAGGATACCATTTCTTAATGAACTGAGTGAATTTAGAAATGGTTGGCGAGGGTTAATCGGCATATGTACTAACTTAGTATTTTAGACATTTGTAATTATATCGCCAATCTGAGACATTCTTGCTATCGCACTGATTTCAGCCAACGAACAACCTGTCATTAAATGATATAAATTTAACTCTACCTCTCCTTTTCTTTTACTTACCTGGTATAGCATAATTAGTCCCTTTAGTCTACTAAGTTATTGCATATGGTGGCTCACCCTCACCCAGTTTTAATGACTAGCTACGATATTGTCCTGACTTTCTGATTCAACTTGACTCAAGAAATACTAATCCTTTGTGATTTGATGCAGGATCGTCAGTTGAATTTTTGTTGCTTTATTAGCTATAGGAGAATTTTAGCATGAACAAAACAAATTGGGTAGGCGTAGACACTCACAAAGATACCTTAGTCACTCAGTCACTAAATAATAAAAACGACTTTTGGGAAAAGTCGTTTGGAA
>CAMAML010000227.1 GCA_945836835.1 uncultured cyanobacterium
TTCGTACCCTCACCCCTCCGTGGAGGCTATGATGGCTTCGGGACTTTGGTTTGCCTCCTCTCCCTTTGGGCGAGGGGAAAATTTAACGTTTCTTTTGGCGTCGTTAGACTTGCCAATCCTCGAGGTGTGGAGAACCTTGTGTCCCTTCGTCTCCACACAAGAGTGGACTATCTTTCCGCACAATTATTGCAAAAATCTTACGTTATATTGTTTTGGTTTCATGTTTCTACCTCTTTTTTACCCATGTGGGCATAATTATGTCCACATGCTTAGTGTAACATATATTATTGAATTATGCAAGATGCTGAAAAGAAGAAAAAAGAAAAATTAACAGAGGCACTCGGAAAGGTTGTTTCTAAGCTGAGGAGGGAAAGTAAGCGTTCCGCCCGTTCCGTTGCCTACGAGATTAACATGTCGAAAACCACACTTTTGCTCGCAGAAAGCGGAAAATTGGATCCGCAACTTTCGACTTTTTGCAAAATTGCAGAGGCGTTTTACATAAAACCCGAAAAATTGCTCGAGATGATTTATGCCGAACTGCCGCCCGAGTGGTCGATTATTGACGACAACACGGACTTGTAGCAAATAGTTCAAATTAATGATTTTTCATGCCTTTACAAAAAAGATTTTCTACGATATACTACATACAGATAAAATTTACAGGTTAATGTTGGTACAAAAAAAGAGGAAGTAGAAACATGAGAAAACTTTTAGTAGGTTTGTTTGCTGCAGGAGTGGTTGCTTTTAGTACAACGGTTCCGTCTTCTGCCGCAACTATTTCCGACGTAAGCTCCGATTACTGGGCTAACGTGGAAATCAACAACGTTGTTGACAACAACGTTATGTCTCTTTCCGGCGACAAGTTTAATCCGGAAGGCTCCGTTTCAAGAGTTGAATTTGTTCAATCTTTGTTGAAAGTTTTGACAAACGACAACTTGGACGTTACAATTAACAACATCTTCTCGGATGTTAAAAAATGCGACTCTTATTACTCTGACGTATTAAGATCTCAACAATTAGGTTTGGTTTACGGTTATCCTGACGGGACGTTCAAACCTTCAAAATTGATGTCGAGAGCGGAAACACAATCCGTTGTAAGCCATATTACAAAGGATATGCCGGCAGATTTGTCAATTTTGAACAAATATATTGACGCAGACAAAGTTCCTGCTTGGGCAAGAGAAGCGGAAGCTAAAACTTTGAATTACGGAATTTACGCAAACTATCCGAACGCTAACGAATTAAGACCAAACGACATTTTGTCACGTTCGGAAGCTGCCGTTATTCTTTACAGATTAAGACAAAAGGCAGGTTTGATTAAGTCCGAATACGTCGGTGAAGAGTTGGAAAAAACTTTGGCAACTCAACACTTGGTCGGTGTTAAAAAAGCACCTTCAAATGAAGTTGTTATAACGGATCAAAGAAGTATCGTCAAAGAAGGTAATGCTTTTGTCGTTGCTTTTGATGAAAAATTCAAGTCTGAAATCGCTCAAGAAGGCGAAGGGGTAAATTTCATCGCAACCGATGACATTTCAACGACCGAAGGTACGGTTATCTTCCCTAAGGGGACGAAATTCAGCGGTTCGGTTTTGAACGTTACCGATCCGAAATGGTTCAACAAGAACGCAAGAGTTTACGTTCAAATCAGCGAAGCTGTTCTTCCTGACGGCAGAGTAGTTGATATGGTTGCAAAACCTTTCTATAAAAATTACGAATTGAAGGAAGGTCCTTGGATGACGGCAGGTAAATTGGCATTATACACCGTTTCCGGCGGTGCTATCGGTACCGGTGCAGGTGTCGGTTTTGCATTCATTCCTGACCCTACAAAAATCGGTACGGGTATCGCTATCGGTACTCCGGTCGGTGCAGGTGTAGGTTTGGCAACAGGCTTGATTACAAAAGGTTTGAACTATCACGCTAAAAAAGGCGAAGAAATCAACGTAATCTTGTTGAAGGACGCAAGCGTATCCAATAAATAGTTTTTAATTGCTATGACTGTGTGTGGGTGGATTTATTCACCCACTTTTTTTATGCAAGCCGAGAAGTTGACATGTCGGCAATTTTATAATAGAGTATGCATAAGTATTACGGAAAGGGAATTTTATATGAAGAAGGTTATTTTATCGTTATTATTGAGTTCGTTATTGGTTGCGGGAAGTCCCGTGTTTGCGGGAACACACGGCACAAACGGAAAAGTCAGTGCAAAATCGGTCGGTGCGGGAGCTTTGTCGTTGTTGGTTTGGCCGGGGATTGGGCAAGCAGTTAACGACAACTCTTATAACAAAAATGTAACGCACGCACTGCTGGGATTGACGGGGATTTTCAGATTTTGGTCTTGTTATGATGCCGTTGTTGACCGCAAGGGCGGTGTTTGGAACAACAGAATTTAACGTGTTAAATTTTGTGTGAAATGTATCTTAACATATTAGCTATTTGTTTTGTTTGGAATATGATTAAGGTATGATGTTTAAGTTAGAAGAAATTTTGAAGGCAACTTGTGCCGAAGTTATTAAAAACAATTTAGTTGAATGTGCGAATGTCGCAACTTCTTTCGGGGTTTCGACGGACACCCGAAAGATTGGAGAAGGTGAAATTTATCTTCCGCTGAAGGGTGAAACTTTTGACGGGGAAGATTTTCTCGAAAAAGCCGTTGAATGCGGTGCCGTCGGGTGTTTTATAACGAGAGAAAAATTCCCCGAGCGGGCAAATTTGGTGTTGAAGGTTAAAAATACTCTTGAGGCTTATTTAAAGCTGGCAAATTTCAGGCGGAATAAGCTCAACCCTAAGACGATTGCGGTTACGGGAAGTTCGGGTAAGACCACGACTAAAGAGTTTATTTATTCGGTGATGAAAGAAAAATTTAAGACCCACAAGACTTTTTCAAACCACAACAACGAGATAGGGTTTTGCGAGACGGTTATGACCATGTCGGAAGATTGCGAAGTTCTAATCGTTGAAATGGGGATGAGAGGGTTAGGCGAAATAGAGCTTTTGTCAAAATACGCC
>CAMAML010000228.1 GCA_945836835.1 uncultured cyanobacterium
GGAATATTTATTGTTGCATAATCCGAGCGTCAGTTACTTAATATATCGGGTTAAATCGCTCTAAACTTTACTGATTTCGCCGGTTTATGAATAAATCTTTACAAATCTGTTGTAAAGGATTAAAATTTGTGATACCTTTAAATTTGGTGAGGTGATTTTCACCTTGTGGCTAGGATATTGTTGTATTTGGAAAACTCGAATGGAGAGATTAAAATGAAAGAAGCATATTTCCCGCAGGAAATTGAGAAGAAATGGCAAAAGAAATGGGAAGAAACGGGCGTTTTTAAGACCCCTGAAGACAGTGATAAACCTAAATATTATGCACTGTCCATGTTCCCTTATCCCTCAGGTAAACTTCATATGGGGCATGTAAGAAATTATACCATTACGGACGTAATTGCAAGGTTTAAGAAGGCTCAAGGCTTTAACGTTCTTCACCCGATGGGGTGGGACAGTTTCGGGCTTCCCGCAGAAAATGCCGCTATGAAACACGGTGCCGACCCTGCAAAATGGACTGACGAAAATATCGCTTATATGACAAAACAGCTTAAAATGCTCGGGCTTTCCTACGATTGGGACAGAGAAGTCGCAACCTGCAAGCCCGAATATTACAAGTGGACGCAGTGGCTCTTCCTTCAACTTTATAAAAAAGGTTTGGCATACAAAAAAGAGGCTGCCGTAAACTGGTGCGACAAGTGTGCAACCGTGCTTGCAAACGAACAGGTTATTGATGGCAAGTGCTGGAGATGCGACAGTGTTGTCGAGAAAAAATATCTTTCCCAATGGTTCTTGAAGATTACGGACTATGCCGATGTCCTTCTAAAAGACTTGGACAAGCTAGAAGGTTGGGGCGACAACGTTAAGACCATGCAGGCTAACTGGATAGGAAAATCCCACGGGGCAATTTTTAAGTTCAAAGTCAAAGAAATTCCGGATATGGAAGTTCCCGTCTACACAACCCGTCCCGATACGGTTCACGGAATTACCTACCTTGTCGTGGCTCCGGAGTATAAAGACATAGAAAAACTTACTACTCCTGAAAATAAGCATTCGGTTGAAGAATACAGGGCAAACGCTCGCAAAATGACCGAAATAGAAAGGCTTTCAAACGACAGAGTGAAAACGGGTGTACCACTCGGTACTCACTGCATAAACCCGTTTAACGGCGAAGAATTTCCGCTTTGGACGGCCGATTATGCACTTGTCGAGTACGGAACGGGGGCTGTTATGGCGGTTCCGACCCACGACACAAGAGATTTCGAGTTCGCTAAAAAATACAACCTTCCTTTGAAAGTTGTTATTTCCCCGAAAGACAAAACCCTTGATGTTGCGGAGATGACGGACGCTTATACGGAAGAAGGTGTTTTGATAAACTCAAACGAATTTGACGGGCTGAAAAACACAGACGCTAAAAAAGCAATAACCGAAAAAGCCGTCAAAAAAGGTTTTGGGGAGTTTAAAACGCAATACAGACTTCGTGACTGGTTGATTTCACGCCAAAGATACTGGGGGGCTCCAATCCCCATCGTATACTGTGACAAGTGCGGTATCCAACCCGTACCCGAAGATCAACTGCCCGTTCTTCTTCCAAAAGACGTGGACTTTAGCGTCGTCGGGAAATCTCCGATTACGACATCAAAAACATTTATCGAAACGACATGCCCTGTCTGTGGTAGCCCTGCTCACAGAGAAACCGATACGATGGACACTTTCATCTGCTCGAGCTGGTACTATTTGAGATACGCAGACGCTAAGAATGACAAAAAGCCGTTTGATAAAGATTTGGTCAACAAATGGCTCCCGGTCGACCAGTACGTAGGTGGTATCGAACACGCTATCCTTCACCTTTTGTATTCAAGATTTTTCACAAAAGCTCTGAGAGATTTGGGGTTGCTCGACTTTGACGAACCGTTCAAGAACCTCCTAACTCAAGGTATGGTCTTAAAAGACGGTTCAAAGATGTCAAAATCCAAGGGCAACACGGTTGACCCTGACGAAATCTTTGAGAACTACGGAGCTGATACGGCAAGGTTGTTTATCCTTTCAGACTCGCCACCTGCAAGAGATTTCGACTGGTCGGACGCAGGCGTCGAAGGTTGTTACAAATTCCTTAATAGGGTTTGGCGATTAATTTCCTCAAACGCCGATAATATAAGCCTTGATATTCCCGAAATAAAAGCAGGCATGCTTAAGTCAAAACAAAACGACGACCTTGTAAGGGTTGTGAATATGGCGATTAAGGGTATTACAAACGATATTTCAAACGACTTCCAATTCAATACGGTTATCTCAAAATATCGTGAATTGACGAACGCAATCTACGAATGGCGGGGGGCAAAAAAAGAACTCGACGAAGAGGATAAACTCGTTTTGAGCTACGCAATCGTCTCCTTAATCAAACTTATGTCGCCTGTTGCGGTTCACTTAACGGAAGAGGCTTGGCACGAATTGGGCGGGCAAGGTTCCATCCACGAGCAAGACTGGTGCAAATGGGACGAGGATTTGGCAAAAGCAAGCTCAATGACGCTCGTCGTTCAGGTTAACGGCAAGGTCAAAGACAAAATCGAAGTCGACGAAGGCGTAAGCCAAGACGAGATGAAAGAGCATGCCTTGAACAGTGAAAAAGTTCAAAACGCAATCAGCGGAAAAACCGTCATAAAAACGATTGTTGTGCCGAAAAAACTTGTAAATATAGTTGTTAAATAATTTGGTTTCATTTTTAATACGGCGTAGGCTTCCTGTCTACGCCTTTTTTTATGAGTAGTTTGGGCATTTTTATTTGAAAATTTTTAGAAAAGATTACAAAACGTTAAGTTAAATTTTTCAAAAATTTTGCGTAAAATATTGCACCCCCTTTGTGTTTTTATTCCCAATAGCCTCGATTTTTCGGCTAAAAATCAATTTTTAATAAAACAATCGGGCGTTATTTAAAAAACTAATTTTCTTTATCTATTCTATATCGGAAGAGCGTCGTGTAGGGGAAAGAGTGTA
>CAMAML010000229.1 GCA_945836835.1 uncultured cyanobacterium
AAACACCTGTTGCACAGTCGTTACCCATGTTTCCGAATACCATTGTTTGAACGTTTACGGCAGTCCCGAAATTGTGGTCGATTTTGTTCATGTTTCTGTAAGCAACTGCACGTGGAATGTTCCAGGAACGGAATACCGCCTCGATTGCTTCTTGCAACTGAACGTAAGGGTCTTGCGGGAAGTCTTTACCCGTAACTTCTTTGATAACGTTTTTGTAGATAGGGATTAAAGATTTCCAGCCTTCTGCCGAAATTTCCGTATCGGACTTAACGCCTTCTCTTGCCTTAACTTTTTCGACTTCGGATTCAAAATATTTTTGTCTGTCCATTTCCCAAGCAACGGAGCCGAACATTGTCAAAAATCTTCTGTAAGAATCATAACAAAATCTCGGGTTGTTGGTTAATTTAACCATAGCCTCAACGGTTTCGTCGTTCAAGCCGAGGTTGAGGATTGTTTCCATCATACCCGGCATGGAAACTCTTGCTCCCGAACGTACGGAAACAAGGAGCGGATTTTCTTTATCGCCGAATTTTTTACCCGCAGCCTTTTCAACTTCTTTCAAAGCCGCTTTGACTTCGTCCATAACACCTGCCGGCATGGTGTTGCCGTTGTTGATGTATTCCATACAGGTTTCGGTCGTAATTGTCAGCCCCGGAGGGACAGGCAATCCCAAATTGGTCATTTCTGCGAGGTTTGCACCTTTGCCCCCCAAAAGGTTACGCATGTTTGCGTTGCCTTCGTGGAAGAGCCAAACTCGTTTCTCTGTCATAGATTTTCTCCTTTTTCTATAGTAAATAAAGCATATTAAAATCTTATACTTAGTATTTTATCATGCGGTATTTTAAATGCAAACATTCTTAGGGTATTTTTTTAGGTTTTTATTAATTTATGTAAATTTATGCGAAAAATCACGCAAAAAATCTTATCTTTGGACTTAAAATGAGAAAAAGTGTGTCTAAAAGGAGAAACTATGGACGTAAAAAGAGTTGAAAATTCGTTGATAAATTCCGCATTACCGACTGCGGCGGTTGCGGCAGGTGCGGGCATTGTAGGATATATGACCCCGAAAATGGTTGACAAATCGGGAAATTTAGACCCGTATTTTCATGCGTACAATGCAGGTAATTTATTGCAGTCCGATGTCGTTCAGCTCAGTGATGCCGTTTATTTAGACAGTATAAACCCTTATATCACCGAAGAAGAAATTAATGCACTGAACCATGACCACGACAAAGTGTTCAAGTTTGCCGAAAAGAAGATGAAAAATGCAAACAAAGCACTGGAAAATTTTGTCGCTGAACATGCGGAAGAACTTGATATTAAGCCGAAAGACGGACAAAGATTAAAAGATGCGGTTAAAGAGTTTTTGAAAGATAAAGACGCTCAAGCCGTGAAAGATATTATGTTTCCTAATCATAAGCCGTTAGTAAACGGTTATAAGCCGATTGAACATGTTCTTGCGGATAATATGCATAACCCAAAGAAATATCTTGAGAGCGTTCGCGAAACTTTCAACGAAGTGTTCGACGCCTCGACCAAAAAGTTCAAGGAAGGTGCCGACAAAGAAACCGTCGAATTTTTCAAGAAATCTTTGCGGAATTTAAAAATGCAAAATGCAAAAACATACGCCCTTGTTGGCGGCGGGTTTGCATTCGCAGGTGCATTAATTGCAAATTTGTTGCATTCCGACAAAAACTCATAGGTGATTTTATAAATTAAAGAGATAAATTAAAACTCTCGTCCAATCGACGAGAGTTTTTATATAGTACAAATAAAAAGGAGAAAATTACTTTTTTTGATTGTTAAACAGTGAAATTTTTTCAAGATCCAAATTGCCCGAAAAATTTGTTCTCAAGACATTGTCGATTATGGGATTTTTGGTTACTTTGCTCTCGTCGTCTTCCTTTGCGGACTTGAAATCCGCCCAGTAGCTCTCGGACAGTTTCGGTAAACCTATGTGATTGTCGTTGTCAAAAGTTCCCATAACTCTTTCCTGTCTTCTCATGTTCAGTAACGGAATACATGCCCTAAAACTTGAAAGACTTAACAATCATCTTTACAAAACTTAAACTAAACCCTCTTTTAGAGCTTTAACCGCCGCCTGAGTTCGATCGTCGACGACGAGTTTTTGGATAATATTACAGACGTGAGCTTTTGCGGTATGTTCCGAAATCGTCAATTCTTTTGCGATTTGGCTGTTTGATTTTCCGTCGACCACGAGTTTTAAGACCTCGTATTCCCGTTGGGTAAGGTTGGCGTGCTGTTCTCTGAACATTGACCTCGATATTTGCCTTGGCGGGATTACTCCGCAATTCTTGTCCCTCAAAATCGGGACAACCTGGGGATCAATCCACATCGCCCCGTCTTTTACGGTTCGGATAATCATCTTCAAAATTTCTATATTAATATCTTTCATCACGTAGGCTCTTGCACCGGCATGGAGGGCGTCAAGCACTTCGCTTTCCGAAATGTGCGAAGTCAGGATGAGAATTTTTGCCTGCGGGCTTGACTCGATAATTCGTTTTACCGCCTCTATTCCGCTTATGTCGGGTAACCCGATGTCCATAAGCACGACGTCGGGGTGGGTGATTTTGTAATTTTCTACCGCCTCTTTTCCCGTTTGGGCTTCCGAAACGACCTCTAAATCGTCTTTCTGCTCTTCAAAAAGCGATTTTAAGCCGACTCGCATCAGCTTGTGATCTTCAACAAGTAAAATTCTTATAGGGGATTTGTCCATAAGTCCTCCTGAAAACATTATCTCTCAGTTTATTTATAAAATTATTTTCGGCAGAATTTAACCTCCCGCAAAAAAGCAAAAAGCCTAATATTATGGATTTGTATGTTATATTTCAAATTTGAAATGAAAATTCGGTTCGGATTTTCATTTCGGTTGTAATTTTGCAAACAAAAACACAAAGCCTTGTGTGAGCTTTGTGTTCGGGGTTTTCACCCTAAAGAAAGGAATTTTTTTACATCATT
>CAMAML010000230.1 GCA_945836835.1 uncultured cyanobacterium
ATTAACTTTATAAACCTTTATTTATAAAGTTAATAAAGAAGGTTTAAACTCCATTATGTGATTAACGGGGCAGAAATGCCCTTTTTTGTTTGGCAAAAATTCATCGTAAGGATGGGGGCTAATAGAATAATAAAAGGCAAATAACAAAGTTGGTCGGCTTTATTGACTCTAAAGTAATGGAAAATCAGTTACCCCCAAAACTTTCCACCTTGCGGGGCTTGACAAATCACAACAAAAACTGTTATACTGTTATTGCTCTATGCGGGTGTTCAATTTTGTTCCTACATTTATTTTAATAGGGAGAGTTGACTCTCACAGGTATTGCAGTATACCCACCGATTGTACAAATCGCCAGTGGGAAACGGATTTACCAAGGCACTCACCCACCTGCGAGCTTAGCAGGTAACAAAATCACATCCCTTAGAGCTTTTTTATAAATATTAAGAGGGTTGTTGTGGCTGATAAGATTTCCGTATTCGTGCTTTCAAATAATCAGAAACTTAAAGAAATCGTTTCTCTTTATCTTCAAGAGGATGTCGATTTTGAGTTCGTAGCGGATACTTTGGAACATTCGGATTTATACAACGAAGTTACGTCTCTGCCGTATTCCGTTCTGCTTGCCGACCTGAACGAAGAAAGCAGGTTTGAGCAAATAAACCAAATCGCCACCGACTGCCCGTCCTGCAAAATCGTTGCGGTAAAAGACTTTCCCGACGTAAAATTCATCGTCAACGCAATCAGAGCCGGTGCTAAAGATATTCTTGCCTACCCGCTCATAAAATCCGATTTTACGGGAACCTTGGCCCGTCTGAAATCGGAATTTACCACACCCAAAAACAACCAAAAATGCAGAATAATTTCCGTGTTCTCAAACAAAGGAGGTATCGGCAAAACCTGTATCGCAACAAACCTTGCCTACGAGCTTGCTCAAAACACGAAAGACAAAGTCGCACTCGTCGACTTAAACTTTCAAACGGGCGATATTACGACCTTTATGGGATTACAGCCGACCTATGACATCTCGTATATCTTTGAGAACATGAAAACTTTGGACAAAGATTTACTCGAAAGCCTTATGACAAAATACAAGGAAACGAGCCTCTACGTATTGTCCAATCCGCCGAGTTTTGAGCAGGGGGCGGAAGTTTCCGTCAAAACTTTAGAGAAATTCTTCAACTCACTAAAAGAAAATTTTTCCTACATCATCGTCGATATGGACTCGGGGTTTAACCAAAAAACGACCTATACGATGTCGATTTCAAACCTCGTACTGCTTCCGACAATCGTTAGCCTGCCCGCTCTTAGAAACTGTCGAAGATGTTTGGAGATGTTTAAAAAATTAGGGTTTGGCGACAAAAAAGTTCAGATTTTAATAAATAGGTTCATGGAAAACGACGAGGTTTCCGCAGATGATGTCGTCGAATTTTTGGAAAAACAGATTTACGCAAAACTCCCGAACAACTATTTTGCAATAATGGGTGCGATAAATAAAGGGGTGCTGTTGTCCGAAATTAGCCCCAATTCAAACCTTGCACAAAGTTTTAAAGAGCTTGCTATCCACGTGGCGGACAGCGTTTTCACAAACAAAATGATAATCAAGCTCGACGAGAGCAAACTCAGGTATCATAATACAATGGAGAAATAATGGCAACACTTGGTGAACGAATTAAAAGAACCGAAAAAATATTACCGATGGAAAAAGAAACTATTGATGAGGGAAATTTTTGTAAGCCCGATTTTGAATGTCGCAACTCCTTTCCCCACATAGCCGAGATAACGGAATATCCTTCAAAAATTGCAGATGCTCTAAAGCTCGAAGTTGCAAAAAAGATTGCGAAAATTCCCGTGTGGTTTGATTATTCACAGGAAGAACAAACTCAGCTTGTACACTCTTTTTTGAACTCGGTTTTTGAAAGTGAAGAATTTTCTTCCGATATGCAAAAGAGTGAAAAAGAGCTGATTTTGAAAGACTTTACCCGTTGTATACGGGGGCTTGGAGCGTTGGACTTTATAACGGCACTTGAAAACCTCCAAACGCTTACGGTAAATTCGCCCTCCTACATATCGGGCATAATTTGCGGAAAACCACAAACCTTCAACCTGACCTTTAACAAGAGTCATTTTGAAGAACTTATCCGTACGCTCTCCCAAAAATCGCTCTCGACAAGCCCGATACTGACGTTCAAGGACTTTGGACGGGTCATAACGCTTATGAAAGAACCAATTTGTTCCGCACGGATTGTAGTAAAAAAAACGGGAAAATTTTACGATAATCTTCAAGACATGCTTGAAGCCTCAATAATCACAAAAAAGACCTCGGATTTTATCCTTAACGCACTAAAAGAAAAGAAAAAAATACTCATAAAAACCCAAAAAGACATTTGTGGGGATTATCTCTTTTATTCTTTGATAAAAGAGCTTGAAGGACAATGCATACTTTTGCAAACCTCGGAGTTTTTGGCGGACTTGGGTGCAAACGTTATGAAATTTAACGTTATCTCACTTAGCGAATATGAACAAAATATTTTTACGGATACGATTTTCCGATACGGTGCAAATGTCATTTTTGTGGACGAGATTTCCGCAACCTTCACCGAAAAACTACTCACAAAACTTCCGAAAGAAATCGGATTTGCCACCATGACCTCGGATTGCGATAACCTCATACGGGAAAATGATTTTGACATTATAATAAACTTAAGCTCTGACGGGTTAAGCTATATTGTCAACAATAAAGCCTAATTATCAAGTAAAATGTTACCGCTTATTTTATATTTTGCATTCCCGTATCTGAGAATCCAAGAGGCACAAGAATTTCCTGTTGTATAACAATCATAGGACACCCCGTCTTTTGATTGAGACCCGGCGTTGTACGATAATACCCCCGTCTTTGTCAGGTAGAATACAAACACATCTTCCCCCGCAATGCTGTGACCTTTATTCGGTCCGTCAATATCTATAAA
>CAMAML010000231.1 GCA_945836835.1 uncultured cyanobacterium
TTTTCCATCTTCAAAAACAGGTCGTCAAATTTTTCACGGGTTACGTCAAACATTTCTTTTATCGGGGTTTCGAGAAAATTAATCCCGAGATTGTTCGCCAAATCCCGTGCATCGTTCTTGCTTTCCACACTCGTAATCTTAGACGGCATGCTTATCCCGAAAACATTTTTCGCCCCGAGAGCGTCAGCGAGCAACACCGCACAAACGGTAGAGTCAAGTCCGCCCGAAAGCCCCAATACGGCACGCTTAAACCCCGTTTTTTTGAAATAATCACTTATGGACTGTATAATTGTCTTGTAAGTCCGCTCCAAATCGGGTTCGTGGTCTAAGGTGAACGCCTTTTGGGAGTTAAGAGTTTTTTCCAGGCCTCTCGGCAGCGGATGAATTTTTCCCGACTTGTCCTCAAAATCGACGATAAAAAACTGTTCCTCGTAGGATTTTGCCATTGCGGTAAGGTTTCCGTTGCTGTCGTAGACCCTGCTTGCACCTTCAAACGACAGGCACTCGCCCGAACCGACCTGGTTTACGTACACAATCGGCGTTTTGTGGCGTTTTGCGACAAATGATAGCATATTGTGCTTTAACTGCTCCTTTTTTGCCCTCGTAATCGACGCCGAACAGTTAATCAAATAATCCGGATGCTGTTCTTCCACAACGGTTTTGACGGGATCAACGGTGTAAAGATTTTTGTCAAAAAATTCTTCGTCGTTCCAGCCGTCCTCACAAACAATTATTCCCGCCGTTTTTTCGCCGATTTTAGTGATGCGATTTTCGCTTTTGACGGGTGCAGGCTCAAAGTGCCTGTAATCGTTAAATTCCGCATAAGTCGGAAGAAGTGATTTTTGGATTTTTCGCTCGATTTTGCCCCCCGACAGCACCGCAACAGAGTTGTAATAGTTCTTTCCGAATTTGCCCTCGTTAACCTCCGCAAACCCGATGATAACCTTGGTTTTGCCCGTAAGTTTTGCTAACGCCTCGAGCCACTCGTTACATTCCTCGACCACAATCGGGAACCTGTCGATAAAATCCCCAATCGGGTAACCTATCAGGAACATTTCGGGAAAAATTATTGCCTTTACACCGATCAGGTTTGCCCAATTTATCCACTTTTGCGCCTTTTGAGCGTTATACTTAACGTCCCCGGAAATCGGGTTTGCTTGTGCCAAAACAACCGAATTTGGGGTTAAATACGGTTTTAATCTCTCCGCAATCTTTTCCCGCTCAACTTTGGCTAAATTTCCTTCCGCCAAATCTCCGTCAATAATTTCGGCTAACTCGTAAACTTTTTCGTCCATCGTATCTTTCTCCCTGTCCCGATTTTATCAAAAAAATTTTATTTATGGAAGAGTTTGAGAAAAGAGAGTTGCTGAATGATTAAGACTTGTCCGAGTTGTTTTTCTTTCTGATAATGAACTCGTATCCCAAAATATCGAGAATGGTTTTCATCTCGCTGTATTTTATGGTATCCCGTTTCAGCTTGCCGGAGATGTTATGGATTGTGTAGGGCTGATTAATCCTTTGTTAGCATACAAATGTATCCTTCGGCTGTCCTATACGAGGTATGGAGAACTTATGCATAACCGTCTCCACACAAGAGTAGCCTACGGCTAAGCCTCCACAAGGCGTGGAGAACCTTGTGTCCCTTCGTCTCACATACAGGAGTAGCCTTTGGCTACTCGGTTTGGACGGTGAGGTTCATAAGCTCGATGTCGTCGTAGTCTGTGTATGCTTTTTGGAAGAGGTTTACGCCGGTTCTTATGACGATTTCGTTAACCTGATCGGGGCGGATTAAGGCTCGGGGGAGTTTGACTTTTTGGTTGTCGCCGTTAAGCTGAATTTCCGCAACTTTTCGCCCGTTAAAATAAACTTCTGGCGGACTTGAGTAAGAGTTTGGCATGCCGTTTTGCCTCATTGTTCTTGCGGTCAGGGTGTCAATCCCGATTATGGAGCCAATAATGAGATAGTTGTTATAAGCGAGCGTGTTTGCCGTCATTACGAATTTTTTGACGTATGAGGGACCGATGGATTTCAGCTTGAAATCCCCTGCGTTCGCCGAGTCTTGCGAAAAAGTATCGTCCCCAAGGTGCAACATCTCGTTGTCGATTACGACGTCTAAGGCTGCACTCTTTTGGATACCCAAAACCATGGGCTTTGAGGCTACGTTTTGGTTAATCGTAATCGAAAACGGCCTGTAACCCTCTTTTTGGACTGACAAAATCGTGTCGTCGGGGATTTTTATTTTGTTCAGAGTGAAGTTTCCGCCCTCGTCGGTGTAGGTTCTGAACCCCTGCTGCGGGATTTCGATTTGGGCTCCCGAAACTGGGGCGTTGGTCTTGGCGTCCACAACCCTGTTTCCCCGCCCGATTTCCGTAACCCCGCCTGTGAGCGGCTCTGCGGTCGAGGAAATATTTATGCTCAGGAAAATGATTAATGTCCACAAAAATTTTTTCATAACAAAACTCTCATCTGATTGCACAATTATAATAGTGAATTTTTGCGGGGTGTAAAACCCCTTTGTGTATTATATTTTAAGGATATTCAAGAAAAAGTAAAGATTTTAAGCGAAAATATAAAAAACTTCTTGATATTTATTTTGTTTTTGATAGAATAGAGATACGGATGTAAGTTTCGCACTTCAAAAAGAACATGCCGAAGTGATGAAATTGGTAGACGTGCCAGACTCAAAATCTGGTGTGGTTCACCCCACGTGCCGGTTCGACTCCGGCCTTCGGCAATTAAAAAAGCTCCTTTAGAAAAAGGGGCTTTTTTATCAGAAAATTTTGATTATTGAAATTATAACTAGACATGCAAAATAATAAATTTCAAATTTAACCTCTTTTAGGGTAAAAATTTATTATTTTGAATGTCTAGGATTTATTAAATTGCATGTCTAATTATTAAATTG
>CAMAML010000232.1 GCA_945836835.1 uncultured cyanobacterium
AAATTATTTCTTGTCTATATATTTTTAATTTAAATTTATTCCATGTTGCTCAATATTAAACGTGATTAAACAAAAGGGTTGACAAATTGTCGGAAATTTGATACACTTATTTTAAGATGATGCCTGTGGTAAAAGAAGTTAAGTATTATACAACTATGGATGGAAAATGTCCATATTTGGATTAGTTTTGTTCCTTGTCAAAGGAATATCAATCTAAAGTAATCAAGCGAGTTAACCGTTTGGAAAACGGATTGTATGGAGACTGTAAAAAACTTCAGAATAGCCGGCTAAATTTAGATAGGAGTATAATTTATGACAATAAATCACAGTGATTTTGTAAACACTTGGTTACAAGATGAAGAAAATCAAAATATTTTTTTGCGAGACAGTTTGTTAGAGTTTGCTGAAGACGGCGATTACAGCGAATTTTTCCGTTCGCTTGAGCAGGTAATTAAGGCTCGAACCACCGTAAAACAGTTTGCGGAAAAAATAGGTATGCAAAGGACAAGTCTTGTTGACCTCTTACATTGTCGAACTAAAGCTCCGACAATTTCAACCATTAATAAAATATTGGACGGATTGGGTTATGAAATAAAAATACAACTAAAATCTGCCTAATTGTTTATATTTTCAATCACAACTTGACAGACCGCCCTTAAATATTTTATACTTAAATCGGTATGAGGATTTAGGAGAAAAGCCGATGCAAGAATGTAAGGACTGTAAAATTTCAACGGACAAGCACGACAGGGAATGCTGTTGCTCTCGCAAGGATTGTTCCGTGACAAAAAACTTTATGTTGCTAAAGATTGTTTTGACAATCATAATTTTTATTGTCGCCGCATTATTCCTCACTGACCTGATAGCCAAGTCTTTTACTTATGTTGTTGCTTATTTGCTCATAGGTACGAGCATTCTCTCAAAAGCCGTCAAAAATATTCTCAAAGGTGAAATCTTTGACGAAAATGCCCTCATGTCGATTGCCACAATCGGGGCGTTATATTTAGGTCAGAAACCTGAGGCGGTAATGGTTATGCTACTCTACACCATAGGTGAATACTTGCAGGAAAAAGCAGTCGAAAAGTCTAAAAAATCTATCTCAGAACTTATGGACTTGCGTCCCGATACCGCAAACGTGCTTGTCGGGGGTGAAGTTATCCCAAAATCTCCAAATAAGGTTAACATAGGCGATATAATCGTTGTAAAATCCGGTGAAAGAGTTCCGCTCGACGGGATTGTCCTCGACGGGAGAGGGTTTGTCGATACCTCCGCTCTTACCGGCGAAACCGTTCCGCAAGAAGTTTTACCCCAATCCGAAATCCTTAGCGGATGTATCGTTATCAACGGTTATTTAAAAATTAAGACGGAAAAGAATTTTGCAGAGTCAACCGTGTCAAAGATTTTGGAGCTTGTTGAAAATGCGGGCGAGAAAAAATCCAAAGCGGAAAATTTTATCACAAAATTTGCAAGAATTTATACGCCTATAGTCGTTCTCTTGGCTATCGGCATTGCGGTTGTCCCAACGGTGTTTTTCCACGAGAATTTTTACCGCTGGCTCTTTAGGGCAATGACCTTCCTCGTAATTTCCTGCCCGTGTGCTTTGGTTATCTCCGTTCCGCTCGGATTTTTTGCCGGGCTTGGCGGTGCGTCAAGAAAAGGAATACTTATCAAGGGCGGAAAGTATATCGAAATGATTGCAAAAGTCGGGACGGTAGTGTTTGACAAAACGGGAACGGTTACAAAAGGCAATTTTGCCGTGGAAAAAGTTGTCCCAACCTCAGATATAACAGAACTCGAACTCATTAAACTTGCGGCAAGTTTGGAAAAGTTTTCAAACCACCCTATCGCAAAAGCCGTATCGGAAACTTACAAAAGTGATTTATACAATAATTTGACCGAAATTTCCGAACTGACGGGAAAAGGTATCAGAGCAAAGCTGAACGGAGCGGAAATCCTTGCGGGAAACGACAAGTTTATGGAATTGAACAACATCGACTTTGAAAAATATAACGAGATCGGCACCGTATGCTATATCGCAAAAAACGGTAAACTTGCGGGATTTTTGGTCTTGAACGACGAAGTAAAAACGGCGTCCGAAACGACTGTTTCAAGCCTGAAAAATATGGGGATTTCTACGGTAATGCTTTCCGGAGACAACGAAGAAACTGTCAACACCGTTGCCCAAAAACTCGGGATAGACAAAGCATACTCCAAGCTCTTACCACAAGAAAAAGTTGAAAAGCTGGAAGGATTGCTTTCCACAAACTCTAAGCATACCGTAATGTATGTCGGGGACGGCATAAATGACGCCCCTGTTTTACGCAGAGCGGATGTAGGCGTTGCAATGGGAGCTTTAGGTTCTGATTGTGCGATTGAAGCTGCCGATGCCGTGATTATGGACGACAACCCCGAAAAAATCGTAACCGCCATAAAAATTGCAAGAAAAACATTTGCGGTCGTAAAACAAAATATCGTTTTTGCCGTTTTGGTGAAAGTTTTGTTTTTGATACTTGGTGCGTTTGGGTTGATAACGATGTGGGGTGCGGTTTTCTCGGACGTCGGAGTAACCCTCATTGCGGTCTTGAACTCGCTTAGAGCAATGAAATTTAGAAAATAACAGAAAGGATAAAAATGATTGTCCCCGTATCCGATGTAAATTTTGAAGGTCGTAAAAACCCAAAACTGCACTTGAGAAGAAAACAGGTTAAAAATCTTGCACAAAAACAAAGGGAATTAACCGAAAATTGCAGGGTGCTTGAAGAAAATTTTATCCAAATGGGTTTGGCTTGGCAAAAAGTTACAGATTTACCGCCCGAACATCCCGACGCAGGAAAGGTTTCAAAACTGTGGCAGGCAATATTTGATTTGCAATACAGTTTTATAAACGGGAGTTACAATG
>CAMAML010000233.1 GCA_945836835.1 uncultured cyanobacterium
GCTTAATGAACAGCTCGAAATGGTTACAAAACGCATTAACCCAAGGAACGATAACGCTTGAGCAGGTACAGTTTACGGGCGAAAGCACGGAAAGCAACACGGGGCTAAAGGACGTTAGCTGGAAATCGATAATCTATTCAAGCGCACAGGACATAACCGAGCAAACGGATGAAACTGCGATAGCAAAAGCCGAGGCGGAATACGAACGCGCACAAAACGACATTGAGGCAAAAGACAAGCAGTTTGATAATATGTTGAAATTGCTTGACACCGAACACGAGGCACTGCAAACTGAATACGAATCGGTTCAACAGGTAATAAACAAGAACATCTCACGGACTTTGAAGATATATTCGGCGTAAGCGGATGTGCATTTGGGCAGTACCTAAGTGTTACTATATTATTTTTTCGTTTTTCTGTTAAATCCAGCAAGATTATCTCCGATTGAACATAATAACTATTTGCATCAGAATATATTTGCAGAATTTTACCTGTTTTATTTTTGAAAATTTTTTGCCCCTCCTGAAAATATTAAAATTTGTAAAAATTTGTTAACAACTCCGCAAAATAATTTATTTAGAGGATTTAAAATACCATTAAATTTTCTATACTAATTTTGATGTAGGATATTTAACCCGAGAGATAGAGAGGATTATTTATCTTTCGGAAAAACACAGAGGTTAGTGATATATGGTCGACAACAGGTCAGCAGGATACTTTGGAATAGGCGGTGCTTTTAATTTTAAGAGCGGCGACATTTCAGGCACTGCCGCCCGTACTCAGGACGACAAAATGGGGCAGGGCGGGGAATACTTCGCTCAGGCTCATGAGGAAGAAGAAAACGAAACCCAAGGGCATGAAAAGTATATGGACAGAAGTGCCGTTCTTCGTGCAACTTTGAACTCACTTGCAATGATGAATGTCGCTAACGTTATTAATGCCAAAAAACTCGAGGCTAAAAAGCAAAAAGAACTTTTGGAAGCCCAAAAACTGTTAAGAAAAAAACACGAGGAAACACTACGAAGAAGTATGATTAATGATGAGGATTATACTGTCTCTGATGATAACGACGAAGGTGTCGAAGATATTGTAGACTAAGCAAAAATACTGCTTGTTATTGTTTTCTTTTCGTCAACCTGTTCGTCTTTACCTTTGGTATCATCCATAAGCAATTCGCCGTTATAAAAAGGGTTTGAGCCGTTTTTATCTTTTGCGGTTTCACTGCTTACGATTTTGGAAGTCTTGTCTAAAGGTGCTACCTGCTTTCCCACCGCTAAGTCCGTTATAGCCATGGAAAACTTTGCCTCAACGCCTTTACCCGAATTTTGAGCTGCCATTGAGTTCAGATAGTTTATCTTTGAGAGGGTTTCTTGCCCGAGGGTAATTTGAAGCCCCGAATTGTTTAACGCAATTTGTTTTGCTAAATTAACATCGATTTTACCGCTGTACAAATCAATGCCGATGTTTTGTTGCGGTGCGGAATATCTTTGTGCATCGGCAATCTTATATTGGCTGTTCTTTTGCTCCGCACGTTTCAAGATATTTTGAGAAACCTGTTGCAAAGTGGTTCGGTCAATATTTATGCCCATATTATTTAATTGTTCATAAACACTAATAGCCATTTGTTATCCCTTTTGATTTCCGATTTCCTTATGTTCATGTAATCGTCAATTTTCGAGAAAACTTTAATCATTTTAAGCTCGATTGAAACATTTCTTAACAAAAATCTCAAAAAAGCGTGGACAAATATGGAAAAAAACAAAATATTGTGGTAGGATAAAGAAGAAAGAATACGTACAAACAATACAGGAGATACAACAATAGCAAACGATACGAAAACAAGGGACAACAAAGATAAGGTCCTGATGAACGAAAAAATTCGTTCCAAAGAAGTCCGATTGATAGGTAAGGATGGCGAAAACATCGGAATTATAGAAACTTCAAAAGCCTTAAAAATGGCATATGCGGAAGACTTGGACTTGGTGGTGATAAGTCCTAATCAGGCTCCGCCGGTCGCAAAGATTTTAAACTACGGAAAATACAAATACGAGTTGGAGAAAAAGGCAAAGGAAGCCAAAAAGAAACAACACACGGTAGAAGTAAAAGAAGTTAAAATCAGATACAAAATAGACACTCATGACTACTTGGTCAGAATAAAGAATATCAAGAAATTCATAGCACAAGGCAACAAGGTAAAAGTTGTCGTAATGCTGAGAGGTCGTGAAATGCAACATGCCTCGTTGGCATTTGATTTGGCTAACAGATTTATTGAAGACTTAAAAACCGAGCCGTTGGTGGTTGAGAAGAAACCAATGCTGGAAGGTCGTAACGTAACCTTGTACCTCGGACCTCAATAAGAGTTCGGGGAAGAGGAATGTTTAGAAGTCTTGGGCTTGTTTTGCACTAAAACCGACACTGCTCTCCGTTGGGAGAGGTCGCGGTTGTCGTCTGGAAACGAGGGGTACAAATACGTGAGGGGTGAAGAATTTAGTGTAAAAAACAAATTAAAATAAATTTCTTGACTTTAAAAATTCAGCATATACAATAGTAAATGCGGGAGGGGAGTTCAAAAACTCAAGACCTCCGAGAAAATGTTAAAGAAGTCCACCCCCCGCAATAAAAAGTTTAAATGGATGCCGCGTTAGCTCAGTTGGTAGAGCAAGGGACTGAAAATCCCTGTGTCCTTGGTTCGATTCCGAGACGCGGCACCATTTTTTTATGAAAAATTACACCTTATCGAATAGCAAAAAAAATTTTTTAGAGGGTTTCCGTTTATTGTAAAGTAGAAAAGCAAAACAAACTAAGAGAAACAAAACTATAACTAGACTATAACTAGACACTTAAGATTAAAATGTCTGACACTTAAAATTAAAAATTTCAAA
>CAMAML010000234.1 GCA_945836835.1 uncultured cyanobacterium
GAACCCTTGGGCAACCTTTCAAGCAGGGCAGACTTAAACGTTTCGCCCGATTGGAGCTTCACGACCGTCACAAAATAGTGGTCGACTTCTTCATCCGCCTGAATATGATACCGTCCGTCAACGAAAAGATAAATTTTATCCGCTGTCACGACCGCGTCCCCCGTCGACCCGGAAAACCCCGTCAAGGTATAACGGGAATTTTCCGATAACGAATTATACTCCACCAAAAACTCGTTGGTGGAATTTACCAAAAGAGCGTCGAGCTGCTCGTTTTTTAAAAATTCTCTCAAAATTTCGTACATAAAAAAACCTTTAACAAATTCAAGTCCGAGGATTAACAAAAGCGAGGCAGAAAAAGTCTACCTCGCCTTTAACATCAAACTAGTCTTTATCGGTGAGCAAAATCAAGTGCCATCCGAATTGAGTTTCAACGGGTTTTGAGATTTCACCTTTTTGCAATGCAAAAGCGGCATCTTCAAAAGGTTTAACCATCATCCCTCGACCGAAAAACCCTAAATCTCCGCCGTTTTGCCCCGACGGACAAAGCGAAACTTCTTCGGCAACTTCGGCAAAATCTCTGCCGTTAATAATTTCGTCGTAAAGTTTGTTCGCCTCTTCTTCGGTCTTGACCAAAATATGGCTTGCTCTGATTTCGTTTGTCATCATTTTCTCCTTTTTAACTACATACAAATTGTATCATAAAGAGAAAATTTTCGCAGAAATTTATCCCGCACAACAAACTCTATCCGAGCAATTTGTCCAAAATTTTTGCGTTTTCGTCCGCTTTTTGAGATTGCTTGAGAGAGACCCGACGCATATAATTCCTCAACGCCTCTCGGATTAATTCGCTCCGAGTTCTCTGTTCATCGTTTGCCAATCCGTCTACCTGATTTAAAAACTTGTCGGGCATCGTAACCAAAATTTTTGCCATTTTCGTAAATTCCCCTTTCTTGTTTCATTTTTTTTAACCACATCACTCTTACACGAGCAATAACTACACATCCATAGTATATCATATATCTATCTGTTCCGCAACCCTCCTTTAGAATTAATGATTGTTAATTAATCATTAATTTATCATGACTTTTTTGAAAATAACGTTAAAATAATAATGTTGAAAGAGAAATTTTTCAAACAATCATAAAAATGGAGTTTTAGGTATGACGGATTTTAACAAATTTACAAACTATTCACGGGAAATTTTATCCTCGGCAAGTGCCATAATGAACGAGTATAAAAATTCGGAGCTTCAGCCCGAACACATTATGCTTGCAATGATTAAGGATAACGGAATTTCAAAAGATTACTTAACGGAGTTGAAACTCTTAAACCAAAATTTTATAAACAAAATAATATCGGCAATAAAAACCTTCCCGACGATTTCGGGACCGCCAAATTCTCAACAACTTTTCCTCTCAACAAACACGTACAGGCTTTTAGACCTTGCACTTGATGAGGCGGAAAAGCTCAAAGACGAATACGTCAGCATTGAAATGATCCTGCTTGGGATGACAAAACTCGACAACTCCGAAATCCAAAAGATTTTGCAGTCGTCGGGAGTAAATTACAACACGGTTCTTAATGCTATGAAAAAAGTTAGGGGGAACAAAAAAGTGGACAACAAAAACGCTGAAGAAAATATGAAAGCATTGGAAAAATACTCAACGGATTTAACCGACCTTGCCCGAAAAGGCAAGCTCGATCCCGTCATCGGACGTGACGAAGAAGTAAGAAGAATTATACAGGTTCTGAACAGGCGAACCAAAAACAACCCTGTCCTAATCGGTGAACCCGGGGTCGGAAAAACCGCAATCGTTGAAGGTTTAGCCCAAAGAATTATCCGAGGAGATGTCCCCGAAAGCCTAAAGAACGTAAAACTCGTATCGCTGGACTTAGGAGCCCTCGTTGCGGGTGCAAAATTCCGAGGAGAGTTTGAAGAACGGCTTAAAGCAGTCTTGAAAGAAGTCGAAAACGCAAACGGCGAAATCGTTATGTTTATCGACGAGCTTCACACGGTCGTCGGTGCCGGCTCAACGGAAGGCTCGATGGATGCGGGCAACCTCTTAAAACCGATGCTTGCAAGAGGAACCCTTAGAACAATCGGGGCTACCACAATCAACGAATACAGAAAATACATAGAAAAAGACGCCGCATTAGAGCGTCGGTTCCAACCCGTTCTTGTCGGTGAACCTTCCGTAGAGGATACGATAAGCATCTTAAGAGGTTTAAAAGGCAAATACGAAGTTCACCACGGCATAAGGATTTTGGACAGCGCCTTAATCCAAGCCGCAAAACTTTCCGACAGATACATAACGGACAGGTTTTTGCCCGACAAAGCCATCGACTTAATCGACGAAGCCGCAAGCTCTCTGAGGATTGAAATCGACTCCATGCCGGAAGAAATCGACACCCTCTTACGACAAAAAATGCAACTCGAAATCGAACGTGAAGCACTTAAAAAAGAGGACTCCGCCGAGGCATTGGAAAAAATTTCAAACCTCACAAAACAAATAGAAGAGCTGGAAGAAAAAATTTCCAAACTGAAAACCCAATGGGAAACCGAAAAAGCCTCAATCACGGGTGAAGCAGGTATCAAAGAAGAAATTCAAAAGGTTCAAAACAAAATAGAAGAGGCTGAACGCAACACAGATCTTCAAACTGCGGCAGAACTCAAATACGGAAAACTTCTTGATCTTCAAAAACAGCTTAAAGCCGTCCAAAATCAGGAAAAACACACAAACCGACTCTTAAAAGAAGAAATCGACGACGAAGACATAGCAAACGTCGTAAGCAAATGGACGGGCATCCCCGTCACAAAACTCGTCGAAAGCGAGAAACAAAAATTAATCAACATGGAAA
>CAMAML010000235.1 GCA_945836835.1 uncultured cyanobacterium
AGATAGAATTCATACTGTTTCTTGCGGAGAATTTGAGGATTTGTTACCGCCTTCTCTCATTGTAAAAACTGTTAATGCTCATTTTGCCAATTTTATGAAAATATCCCAAAAAGATTTAGAAGTATCTTTGCCAAATGCAAAAATTCTTGAAGAAATTTTTAAAACAAAAGGTTTACATGAATTTAAGAAGGCAGAATTCGCAAAGCTTGTTAGAGCACAAATATCGGAGGAGTCGGATATATCTGCCGAAATTAAATCTATTATTGATGAAATAAAATCTGCTAACAAAACTCTTGACACCGAAATTTGTTCTTGATAGTATAGCTCTTGTGGTCGGTTGACCAATAGCCGAAATCGGTAGTTGAAAATATAAGCGCTTGTAGCTCAGCAGGTAGAGCACTCCCCTTTTAAGGGATAGGTCGCGCGTTCGAATCGCGCCAAGCGCATTTTTTCTTGCCCTTAAAGCTGTTTATTACCTGCCGAGCCGCTCAGCAGGTAGAGCTTCCTCCATTTGCCTTTTGGTTTCTCTTTAAGGTTAAATAAATACCAGTCCCAAAATGATAAATTTAAATCTTAAGTCCAGAAAAAACATTCTTGCACGATTTATAAAACCACTGTTGGAACAAAACCTTTTGGTAAGAACGGAGCCAAACAAAATCAACAGCCCGAAGCAAAAATATCAGACCATCAGGATGTAATTGTTTCAAAAAACTTTATGCCGACTTTAGTTCGTCTACCGAGAGGGTATACCCGAGTCCCGTCAGGATTTTGTTAATAGTAACAATACTCGGAGCTTTCGTCCTGCCATGCAAAATATCGACCAACTGAACCCTGTTCATGCCGACATTTTTTGCAAACTCGCTAACGGTAGTTCTCGCCTTTATAACCTGTTCCAAAGACCTGAAAAACTCGACAAAATCACCGTCTTGCGCATACTCAATGATTGTCTGACGTATCCATTCCCGCTGAAACTCGGGATCTTGCAGTTGGAAATTCAAATCGTCCAAAAATTTTATATTCATCTTGCTTACTCTTAGTCTTTATAACTCACACTCTCAAACACAAACCACGCCCCTTACTAAGAGGCGTGGTTTGAAAAATTACTTTTTTGTAACGTTTACTTGTTCCCGTAACGTTTGTTAAATCTTTCAACTCTACCTTCGGAGTCAAGGATTTTTTGCTGACCTGTGTAGAACGGGTGGCATTTGTTACAAATTTCAACAGTGATGTTGTCTACGATTGAACCCGTTTCGATTTCGTTACCGCATACACATTTGATAACGGTTTTCTTATAATCCGGATGTATTCCTTCTTTCATTTTCTACCTCTTTTCGTTTTTTCAAGATTCCAAACTTGATATTTTGTAAATTTCGACTGATATTAATGTATCACAAGAATAAAATATTATCAAGCGGTATTTTAGGCTTTTAGCGGAATGTTTACATTTATTAAGATTGGCTTTACTTTTTGGTTTATGTGCGTTACACTGTACTTGCGGACAGTATTGTCCAACGAAAAGAACGGTTTCCCCGTTCTTTTTTCACTAACGGAAGGGGTAAAAGCCAATGAAACAAGAGATTAACAGACACGAGATTACGGAAAAAATCACTCCGCTTATTGAAAACACGGCGATGAGGTTTGGGTATATTCCCATCGAAATTGAGTTTGTAAAAGAAAACCACCGCTGGTTTTTGAGGATTTTCCTATGTTCTTCGGAAAAAGACGTTACTCTTGATGATTGCGAAAATGTTACAAGAAGTCTCAGCGATTTTTTGGACGAGCTTATCCCCGTAAAATATTATCTTGAAGTTTCTTCCCCGGGATTGGAAAGAAAATTTAAGTCGGACAAAGAGTTTGTAATCTTCAAAGGAAGAAGGATTTCCATTAAGCTGAAAGAACCTTTTGAGGGTGAAACCGAACGCATTTTTAAAGGTGAGCTGCTCGACTTTGACGAAAAAGTAGGGGTAAAATTCTTCAGATTTGATGACGGAAAAGAGTTGTTAATCCCGAGAAGTAACATTCAATCGGCAAAACTTTACATAGACTAGGATAATGCATAAAAATATAAGGAGAAAATTATGATTAAGATTGGTGGCGGAAATTTGAACGAAGCCTTGGAAGAACTTGAAAGAGAAAGAGGTATTTCCAAAGAAGTTTTGGTAAGCTCACTGTGTGATGCGATGGTTGCGGCTTACAAAAAACACGTAAAAAACAAAGAAGCAACTAACATTGAGGCAATTCTCGACGAGCAATCGGGCGAAATCGGGGTATTTGTTACAAAAGTTGTTGTCGAGTCCGTAGAAGACGAAGATTTGGAAATCTCGCTTGCAGAGGCAAAAGACATCGACGAAGATGTTGAAATCGGGGACGAAGTTAAACTGGAAGTTACACCGGAACAGTTCGGACGTATTGCAGCCCAAGCAGCAAAACAGGTTTTGACTCAAAGAATAAGAGAGGCGGAAAGAAACCTTGTATTGAACGAATTTTTGGAAAAGAAAGGCACATTGACAACGGGTATTATCCAAAGGGTTGAGAACAGAAACGTTATTGTCAACATTGGTAAGACCGACGCAATAATGCCTCAAAAAGAACAAATTCCGGGCGAATACTACAAGCCCGGCAACAGAATAAGAGTTTTTGTTTTGAACGTCAAAGAAACAACAAGATTGCCGCAGGTAATCGTTTCTCACGCACACGCAGAAATCGTTCGAGAACTGTTTGAACTTGAAGTTCCTGAAATTGAGGATGGAATTGTTGAGATTAAATCAATTTCTCGTGAAGCGGGTTACAGAACCAAACTTGCGGTATGGTCAAACGACCCTGAAGTTGACAGCGT
>CAMAML010000236.1 GCA_945836835.1 uncultured cyanobacterium
CAAGCCCGTTCTGTTCAATACTCTTGAACAATTCTTCCTTAGTGCTGTCAAGAACTTGAAGATAGAAGTCTTTTTGCTCGTCCGTAAGCTCGCAGTATGCAACGTTTTCGACCTTATCAGGCAAGTCTTTTGCAACATCTCGTTTCATACGGCGAAGAATGAACGGGAAGATTTGCAGTTTAAGCCGTTTTTCGACCGTCTTATCCTGTCTTTCCATAATCGGATTGACATACCGAGCATTAAATTCCGCCGCCGAAAGCAAAAATCCCGGCATAAGAAAGTCGAATACAGACCAAAGTTCTTCGAGTTTGTTTTCGATCGGAGTACCCGAAAGTGCCAGCTTGTGCATAGATTGCAACTTTTTAACCGCTTGTGCCGTTTGAGAAGTTGCGTTTTTGATGTTTTGGGACTCGTCAAGGATTACGTACCTGAAATTTATGTCCTTTAATTTTGCAATATCTCTTCGGATTAGTGCGTAGCTCGTGATAATAACGTCATATTCGTTAATGTGCTTAAACAAGCCTCTTCTGTCAGAGCCCGCAAGTTTCAGGCACGAAAGCTCCGGAGCAAATTTTTGGATTTCTGACTCCCAGTTAAATACGACGGTAGTTGGTGCGATAACCAACGTCGGCATAGGTCCGTCAACCTCTTTTGCTTTTTGCAAAACCGTCAGAGCCTGCAAGGTTTTACCAAGCCCCATATCGTCCGCCAAAATTCCGTTAAGCCCGTACTTATACATAAACCACAACCAGCCGTAACCTTTGAGCTGATACTCTCTGAATGTTGCACTTGCATGTTCCGGTAACTCAAGCCCTTCGGGAGAGAACGTGGACATCTGTTCCCAAAAACTCTGAAATTCTTTGCTCAAAATAAGTTCTACATTCAAATTTTTCAACTCTGACAAAAGCCCTGCTCTGAACGTTTTTACGATAAATTTATTCTCATCGTTTCTGTAAACGTCAAACGAATTAAACGACCTCATCATCGAGTAAATATCCTGTGCGGGATATTCGACAAAACCCAAACTTCTTATTCTTGAATACTTTTCACCGCTTTGGATTGTCTCAAAAATTTCGTCAAACTCTATTCTGTCCTCGCCGACTTGCCCGTAAAGCCGGATTTCAAAACTGTCATGGGACTCTTGCGAAAAATCGACGTTTGCACAGAGCTTGAACGGGTGTTCAATAAGTTTGAAGAAACTCATATCGTCTTTTTCGACGAATTTCCAACCTTCGCCGGCTTGCCCGATATAGTAGTTATAAAAATCGATGGCGTTTTCTTTTTCCAACGCAAGGTTGTTTGTCTGCATCGGCACAAACTTGCACGCCAAGAGCATGCCGTATGCCATTTGCTCGTGCTGATAATCTCGCTTAATCCAGTAAACGAAGTCCTCGCCCTGTTTTTTTACGGAAATGTAAGGCGATTTATCCGCCTGCTTGGAATAAGGAACTTTCACCCCGTCATATTCAAATTCCAATTCCGCTTTCAATGATTGGTCGTAATCGATACCGAGTGTTACGACGTTAATCGGCGGGCGTTTTTCCAGCATTAATTTTGAAATGTTTTCGTCAACGTTAACTTCCATGATTTCTTGAAGTTTCGGCAACTCTTCGTAGATAAACTTTCCGCCTTCGGCGTCTTTTAGATCCGTAAACGAGGATTTTAAAAGATTTTGCGGAATTGCCTGCATCGCAATGGATGTCGGGAATATAATGTTTTTGTACCTACCCCATTTTAAATGCCTTGAGAAATATCTGACTTCTTCGAGCGGGTAAACGTCATCTTTATCCGGACGTTTCCATTCGAGCGAAAGCTGTAATGCACCGCCTTGTGCAGCATTTACATTCAAAACGAGCTTCCACTCGTCGTCAACAAATTTTAACCTCTCTTTTGTCTTTTCGTCGAGAACCTCGTCCGCCATTTTGAGCAGAGGAAACATCGGACCGAATTTTGTAATCGGGATGTCGTACCAGCCCGCTTTTTTGTCCTGACGGGAAATCATAAGCAACTGCTTAAAGATTTCGACCTCAACTTTTTGAGAGTTGTTCAGCTCAAACTTCGGGTCTTGCTTTTGGGCTTCGATTAAGGCTCTCAAGAGGTTTTCTATTTGTCTTACGATTTTTCCGGTTTCACGTGAGCGAACAAGGATAGAGAAAAAGTTAGCTTTTCTCTTCGGGTTAAAGTGGAAGATATAGCTTCCGTTTGGCTCTTCAGTCAACGCCGTATTTTCGTCGGGAAAACTCGGCTCAATTCCGAACTTGGTTTCGAGCCAATCTTCGTAAGCATGCTCATCAACCGCTTTTAACGCAACGGCAACTGCATGCTTACACCATTCTTCTTTGAGCGGGCAGTTGCAACGTGCTTCGACCCTGTTTTTCTTGAAAATAAGGTCGGTGTTGTAGTGATCCTGAAAATTACCTTTAACTTTCCCCATATAGAAGTTCTTTTCGGGGTATGTGTCAAACGCCATATCCTTGAGGTGGTATTCGTAACCTCTTCGCCAGCTTCCCGCACTTGCACGGTCTTTTATATATTTGTAATTAAATTCTTCGGGACTCATTCAGAGTATCTCTTTCCTACATACGTGAGGGGGTAATGCGGATACGAACGGGTTTCGGTTTAGTTATATAAATCCGAAGGCTAAGATGATAAATCTTATTCGCAGCCCCTCCTTCATCAACACTATAAGAATAACATACTTTTGAAAAAAAAGCAAGAGGGTGTGCAAGTTCAATACATATTAAACTAAGCACATTTTTCTTTCAATTTATAGTGATACTTCA
>CAMAML010000237.1 GCA_945836835.1 uncultured cyanobacterium
AAAATCGAGGGTCGAAGAAATAGAACTTCAGGAAAGCACAATCAACACTCTAATTGCGTCGCTGAGATAAACTGCAATGATTTATTAACAAAAATTAATATGAACCGGTGGTAAATAGCAAAAAAAAATATCACCGGTTTTAAAATTTTCAGTAACCAAACATGAAAGGACATAAAAATGGCAGTAACTCCAAAAGTTTCAGTGGTAGATAAAGTTTCGTACGATTTTTTCTCAAAAATGGCAAAAAAGAACAACTGTGAATTTTACCAATTTAAAATGAACGACAATTTGACGGGCAATTTTCTTATGAATGAAACAACTTTTGACTGTTTCCTCACAAGAGGTGACAAAGTTTTTGGCGGGCAAGGGTTCAAAACCTCTGATCCTGTTAGTTATGCAAAAAACATGCTCAAAACAATTATTAAACTTCCTTGCAGTGAAGAAACAAAAATAAAAGTTTTTGAAAATCTTGTTTAGGTTTAAGTAATGTTAATTAATGTTAAAAAAGATTTACAAATTGACAAATATTTGTTATTATACTTGTAGTTTATCAGAAAAGTATATACAACGGAGTAAAAATGACATCACAGGAATTAGATTTTGAAGAACTGTTAAAGCAGTACGATTACAAATTTCACAAGGGTGATTTGGTAAAAGGTATTGTTTGTGGGTTCGACGGGCAAGGCGTAATGGTTGACATCGGTGCGAAAACAATCGCTGTCGTTCCGACCAGAGAAGCCGTTGACAAGGATGAAAAGGTAGAAGACAAATTTGAAAAAGGTCAGGAATACGAATTTCTGATTATCAGAGACGAGGACGAGGACGGCAAGTTCCTTCTTTCCAAGAAAAGAGTTGACTATGCTTACGCTTGGAAAGAACTCGAAAAAGTTAAGGCAGAAGACGCAACTATTCTCGGCACGGTTGTCGGAGTCGTTAAAGGCGGTATTCTTGTCGAAGTTTCGGGCGTCAGAGGGTTTGTGCCTTCTTCTCAATTAAGGAGTAAAGAAGCCGAGCTGGAAATCAATTCTAAACTCGAGTTGAAGATTTTGACCCTCGACAGTCAGCAAAATAACTTTATTCTTTCCAACAAAAAAGTATACGACGACAGCGTCGTTGAGGCAAGAAAAAATGTATTTGCACAAATCGAAACGGGACAAGTCGTCAAAGGTGAAGTCGTCAGAATTACCGATTTCGGTGCATTTATCGACCTTGGCGGTATCGACGGACTTCTTCCGCTCTCTCAACTCTCTTGGAGATGGATTGATCACCCAACCGATATTTTGAAGGTCGGCGACAAAATCGACGTCGAAGTTATTGCGGTTGACCACGAAAAACAACGAGTATCTTTGAGCTTGAAGAACCTTGAACCTGATCCTTGGCTCGAGGCTGAAAAGAACATCAAAGAAGGGGACAAGGTCGAAGGCACAATCACGAGAATTAAGCATTTCGGTGCTTTTGTCGAAGTGTTCCCGGGCGTTGAGGCTCTTCTTCCTCACAACGAAGTTGTCGAGTACCAAAACCAAAACGGTAGTATTTTGCAAGTCGGCGACAAGATTATGACTTATATCTTGAAGTTTAATCCGACCGATAAACGTATTGCTTTGACGGTTAGCGAAATCTCTCAAGACGGTAACGTTGAGGCTGAATAGTTTAGTTATATGATTTTAAAGGCGACCCGATTGCTCACAATCGGGTCGCCTTTTTTACAAGGTTGTGCCGAATGAGCTCAGAAGGTTTGTAAAACTGTTTTACAAGTTAAAAAAAACGACCTTGTGTATCACGCGGTCGTTGGAAATAATAGGAAAAAGGAAAAAGGGAAATTAAATTGAATAAGTCTTTTTTCGACGTAATGCCAAAAATTCTTGTAAATCCCCGTACATCAAATCAAATAGCGATGTTGACAGCTTGCCGAACGGTAAAGTTTTTGGTCGAATTAGTTTTTGGTCGAATTTGTCCGTCAAAAACTCTATGACAAACTTTGTCCTAAAACAGGCATTACTTCAATCGGAACCCTTTTTTCAACCCGATTTTTTAGTGGTTGTGCAGCTCCTTTTTCTCTATGATGTAAACCGTACAACAATACAGCCTACATATTTTTATGTACGCTTAATCTTTTTTGTTCATCGTCCTTTCTCTTTTTTTGAGTGACAAAATCGGGGAATTGGCAAGATGTGCCGACAACACGTCATTGTCCCTAAAATTTTTGTAACAAACCCCAATCACGCACGGATTGGATTTTGATATTGCCATACCCATATCTTTTGTCCTTGTTAATCTGATTTACACAAGAGTTATCGGACACGGTCAGGCAAAACTTTAATTTTCTAAGCGGAATGTTAAGTTTTTTTAAGCAGTAGCCGAAGGCTACTCTTGTGTGTGAGACGGCGGACATAGTCCGCTCTTGTACGGAGACGAAGGGACACAAGGTTCTCCATACCTCATAAAGGTTTAGCCGAAGGCTACTTTTGTGTGTAAGACGGCGGACATAGTCCGCTTTTGAACTTTTTGTTTGTCATTTAAAACTCCTTTTTTTTTATCGTTGTATATTTTTATTGTCTTGTTTATTGTTTGCCCCGTCACGTCCTGCGGAAAGTCCTTCACGCTATCCCTCTCCGTCGGGAGAGGTCGCAGTTGTAGCCGAGGAACGAGGCGTACAAATGCGGGTGAGGGTTGAACATTCCCGTTCAATCACCTTCAAAATTTTATAGTTGCTTGTTAACTCGATTTCATTTTGTTTACCTCTTGTTGTTTCGTTTGACCCTCACCAAGA
>CAMAML010000238.1 GCA_945836835.1 uncultured cyanobacterium
TATTATAATAACTCTATTATTACCAAAACTCAATATGTTTTGATACCATAGTTATAATATTGTTACAATTAAGGAGAAAATATGATAAAAAAGATTATACAAATCGGAAACAGTTGGGGCGTTATTTTGCCGCAGGCTATCCTTTCTTTGCTCAAAATTAATCCGGTTACGGATAAGTTGGAGTTTTCCGTCGAAAATGACAAGCTGATTATTACAAAAGCTGCGACGGATAAGGAATAAGCTAAAAATTGCGGGGCGGATTAAAAAATCCGCCCCGCTAAAAAATTAAATAAGTCCCAAGAACTTTACAATGGTTTCAGTGAGTTTTTGTAAATTCTTGCAACCGTTTCTCTGTCTTTACCCGAAGGTGCGATTGAGATTAGACTGTCAAGTGACGGGGTTGTGTAAACAAGTTCCGTCAATTTTTCAACATCGTCTTCGCTGAACCCTTCTTCGACAAGTTTTTCCGTTACACCGACAGAGAAAATCCAGTTTTCGACGCCTTTTGCGGCTTTGTCCGCCTCGTCTGCGTTCCCGCTCAACCCCGAAACAATCGGTTCTAAGATGTATGAGAGAATATTTGCTCTGTCTTTGTACATTTCCTTAACAACCGCAGGCAACAGAATTGCAAGCCCGAGTCCGTGCGACAATTCAGGTTTAACCGCACTCAAAGGATGTTCAAGAGCGTGAGTGTAATGTAACAATCCGTTGTCAAAGCATACTCCGCCCATCATTGCTGCATATGCAAGGTAATAGCGTGCCGTTAAATCTTCCGGGTTTTCGATTGCTTTTGGCAAGTATTTTGCAACAAGGGTGATAACTTCTCTTGCTAACGTTACGCAATACGGCGAAGTTACTGCGGAAGTTGCCGCCTCGATTACGTGGTTTACCGCATCAATGGATACGTAGCGGGTTTGTTTCGGGGAAAGTTTTGTCATCAACTGCGGATCGTCGATTGCAAACATCGGATAAATACAGTCGTAAGCGATTGCGGGCTTAAAATTCTTTTCCAAATTCGTTACGACCGCAAACCTGTTTGTTTCCGTTCCCGTTCCGTGTGTTAAGTTGATTGACACAATCGGTGCCGCAACTTCGGGGGTAAATTTGAACTCGTAAAGTTCTTCGGCGGTCTTGTCTGGATATTTAAGCAAAATTGCAACCGATTTGCCTGCGTCCGTCGGCGATCCGCCCCCTATTGCAATAACCCCTTTTGCACCAAAGTCTTTTGCAAGTTTTGTTGCGTCGTTTACGTGATGCGTGTTAGGGTTTGGGGTAACTTCGGAGTAATTTACGTAGCCGATGCCGTTTTCGTTAAGTGCTTTTTCGACGTAATCCCATGCTCCCGTTGCTTTGTATGCGTTACGTCCCGACATGACGATTACCTTGTCGATGCCCTTTTCTTTCAAAGTTTTTGCGATTTCTGAAATCTTCTTTATCGCCCCGACTCCGAAAAATACGGACGTGCGGGTTCTGATTTCACGAACTTCGTTAATATCAATGTCTTTTTCCCACATAATAAAATCTCCTTTCTTATTTTCTGACCACGTAATCATTATCAAATAAAAACTTTTTTATTACAAGGGTTTTACTACTTCTTTTAGGGGATTTGTAGAAAATTTACATATTTGCCCAATTAAAAATTTGGAGTAAGATTATACTGTGAAGATATCGTAAAAGGAACAGTAGCACTCTTATGACTACAACATCAAAAATATTTGCAAGATTAGCGTACGGATATATAGCGTTGCCGATATTAATATTCTTTATCGGCTGGTGCAACCCGCTTGTGGCGGTTTTAGGGTCGATAATTCTACTTGTAAGTTTTTATTTTGCCTGCAAAAACCCTCCCGAATTGTGGTATCCGACAAGTAAGAAACAGTGGGTTTTCCTCATATCTCTTGTTGTAATCGCTCTTGTTTGGGTTTGTTGGTCGGGTATCGGGGCACTTGTCTATCAAAACCCCGATCATAAGTGCAGAAATCCTATTTTTGAACTGCTTGTCACGAACAGCTGGCCTGTTACCGCTACGTTTAGAAAAGGACTTTTCAGCACGATAGAACACCCTATTGTCATGACATATTATATCGGGTTTTGGCTCCCGCCGGCACTTGTCGGGAAACTCTTTAACAGTGTGCAAGTCGGATATTATGCTCAAATTATTTGGGCAACTTTCGGGGTATTTTTGGTGTTTTACTACATTTTAGCCTCCGTGAAGAAAAAGAATTATCTTCCGATATTTCTTTTTCTGATATTCAGCGGTATGGACTTTTTGGGGGCATCTCTTTTAAAGAAGTTTTATCTTTACCCGCTTGTCAGAAACATTGAGTGGTGGCTTGCGGGGTTTAATTATGAAAGTTTTACGACACAGTTGTTTTGGGTGTTTAATCAGGCACTTCCGGCATGGCTTATGACAGTTATGTTGTTACACGAGAAGAATAACAAAAGTATTCTGTTTCTCTATTCGTGCCTGTTAATCCATGCAACATTACCTTCGATGGGATTATTCCCGATTGTTGCATATTTGATGCTCAAAAACGGCAACTCGCCCTCAAAAGATTGGTTTACTTTTAATTATATAAAAGATTGCATAAAGTCTGCGTTTACGTTTCAGAATACTTTGGGAATGTTTTTGATTACGGTTATTTCATATTTCTATCTGTCCCAAAACATTTCGGGCGGGAATATGGGGCTTGCTCAGCATTTATGGTTTAATATCCTTGTGTATATGATTGTTTATTTTCCGATTGAAGTTGGTATATATCTTGCAGT
>CAMAML010000239.1 GCA_945836835.1 uncultured cyanobacterium
GAAAAAACCGATAACGAAAATGTATACGAATAATTAAGGAAGAGAACATGGTAGACGCGGTCGGTCCCGTAAATACATATAACGATATTTCGATAAACTGGAAAAAGCTTACAGCATCGGAAGTAAAAGCCCATGCAGATAACGGTGAAGAAGTTCCCATTGCGATTTTGAGGTGGGCAGAAGAGTATTTACAGCTGGCGAATGCACCCGACGATATGACTTATGATGCGTCGGGCGGTGTTGCGTCCGCCGAGATAGTTGATGCCGCAGATAACGCCGAAGGTACGGAAACACCCGAACAAGCCGTAGAAACCCAAGAGGAAGAAGAGGTTGAAGCGGAAGATGAAAAGACCGATGCCCAAAACGAAAGACAAACTCTGACAGACAGCGGAGTTTCACTGTACGATCAGGGCAAAATCTTTATACAAAGAAGTATAACTTCCGCAGCAGGTGCAGTTTCCGCAAGCGTTAGGGCTGATAATGCCGCATACAAAGGTGAAAAAATTGCAACAGATGCCACAAATACGGCAACAAAAACCGAAAATGATATTAAAGCAACAAAAACGGAATTTGATGAGTTAATGAGAAAATTACAAAATAATCCCGACAGTATAACAACGGGGGATTTAAATATCATAAACGAACTCAATGCTCGCATGGTAGAAGCGGGACAAGTTGCCCAAGCACAGCTTGCCAACTACTCAATGCAGTTGAACATGATTGAAGCGGAATTTTCACAATACATGGCAGCACCTCCGGTTGCAACGGACTACGGAACCGAAACCGTTGATATCGGAAGTAAACTTGTTACAAGCAATGAACAAAAGCAAAATTTAATAAACAATGCTGCCTCGAAAAATGCAGGTAATGACGCAATAATGGCTGCTTTGGATGCAGCTAAAATAAGCACATTCAGATTTATGTTCAGCAGCCATTACAGAATGGGACTTAGAGCTATTGCTGCCGGAGGAGTTGCACTTGATATGGGGGCTAACGGGCTGGAATCCGTTACCGGAAGTCAAGCGAGAAATCATGTCTCCATAAGCACCGTTAATGATGCAAAAAGTGCTGTTGAAAATATTACCGGAGTTGAAGCATTGAGCCTTGACACTGATACAAATCCTAAAACAAATGCTAAGAGAGAAGAAGAAATATTAATTGAAGAAACGAAACAAAAGAATGAAGAACAAACAAAAGACGGAGACGAAAATAAAAACTCTCCAAAAGTTACGGATTACAACGAGGACAAGGATAAGAAGAACATAATCAAAAAATCGGAAGAACAAAAACAAAAAGAAGTCGGAGCAATAAAAGACATCAACCTGCTAACCGACACCCTCGAAATTAAACGTCGTAAAAAAGAACAGGGGCTGGCGTAGTCGGCTCTTGTATGGCGAACATAGTCCGCTTTTGAACGGAGACGAAGGGGTAGCCGAAGGCTACTTTTGAGTGGAGACGAAGGGGCACAAGGTTCTCCATGCCTCGAATTCGACAACTTTTTTAATCACCCAGGCACAACGCATAGAGCGCGTCGTAACGGTTGCTGCTGTAGTAGCTCGAGTGGGAGGAAAGATAGAAGTTCCGCCTGTACGCGCCCGCTGCGGAACCCTCACGGCTCGACCAATAGCCGCCACTAAAGTTGGAGACCGGTGAAGAATATTCTTCATCTGAAGGAGGGAACTTGCAACTCATGTGTGAGTATTGGGTGCATACATCTTGGGTAAATGCAACCTCTTCGTAAACGTCGATCGGCACGCCGAATTGCAGGGTTGCGATTTTGGCTAAGGTTTCTGAGCTTGGTAGGTGTAAGCCAAGGTCGTGGCAAGCCTTGACGGCTCCGCCCCATTTATCTTCATCCGGTCTACTGTTGCTTCCATTCTCATCTGCACCGTTGTAACAGTTTGTTATACCAAGTTCATTTTTGTATTTGGTGCATTCGGCTTGAGTTAGTGGAGCGTAGCTTTTGCCAAGGTTAACCATGCCCAAAAGTGAGTTCATTGTACGGACGTCAGTGCCGAGTTTGTTCGGTCCTTTGGCTCCGTTTATGTCAAAGACCATGCTGACACATCCTGCGGTTGCGTTTGTTTCGGGCTTACCGTCCACGACCGACCACGTGTACTGTTTTGTTTCGTCTAACGCTTGACATTCTTTCCCGTAGGTTAAAATAATCGGAGTTCCGTCACCCGTCACAATCCCGACCGTGTCCGTATCGCCCGAGTTAAACTGCAACGCCTCAAGATTTTTGCCCGTTGTTAAATCGGCAACCGTGTAGGTTTTTGAGCCGTTAAGGTTTGAAAAGCTCGTTCCGCCCCAGCATTCGCCAAGGTGGTCCTTGTCACATATTTTAGCAATACTCAAGTGGTTCTTTAGCTCGTTAACAAAATCCATGGTTGTGTCATACCGCCCGATTTTGCCCAAAGAGTTCATCTTGTCCGTTGCTTTAGTAAACTTATATTTAACCGTCCTGACCTGTTCTTTCCTAACCCGTTCTTGAATGTTCGTAACAAGCGTCGGCATCGTAACCGCGGCCACCACGCCGATAACGCCGAGGGTGATAAGAACCTCGGCTAACGTGAAAGCTGATTTTAAATTTTTAGTCATTTTGAACTCCTTTTATTATGTTTTGTAATTTTACTTGTTTGTACCCTTGTCTTGGATTATTGCTCCACGCTCCGCTGTCGTTCACTCCGTTTGTTATCACAAACTGCCGTTCACTTAGCT
>CAMAML010000240.1 GCA_945836835.1 uncultured cyanobacterium
GCAATCGGAGCTATGGTCGGAACTACAATCCCTGTTCTCGGTACGATTGTCGGCGGAGCTCTCGGGGCCGTTATAGGTGGCGGGTTGAGCTATCTCGCCGGTCACTTTGCCAGAAAAAGGCTTGAAAGCACAAGTTGGGGTAAGTCAGAACTTGCGAAGCACAACGAAACACAAGAAATTCTGTTGAGGGGAAAACTTACACACTCGTCAGAAACTTTACAAAATGCTGTTATCGTAAACGAAGCAAAACAGCAGGAACAGGAAATGCTGGCAAATGCAACCGAAGAAGAACGAAAAGCACTGGGAGTAACGGAAGAAGTTGATAAAAACGAACTTGCTCAAGCAAGAGAAGTAAATAAGTTGGGTTATTACTCTTTGTACGCAAAAAATCCGCAACTGTTTCAAGAAACACTGGCATATGCCGACTATTTGGCACAACAACGCCAACTAACCGAGCAGAAATTGAAACAATATACTCAATCACAGGAGGCTACGGAAGCTGAACAATCTCAAACCGCCCAAGCTCAACCGTCAGGAAACGGGCAGTCACAACAAACTCAACAGGTTGCTCAAGCTCAACAGGCACCACAAACTCAAAGTCAAGAACAGCCACCACTTACGGAGTCACAACAAGCGGCTATCGCATTTTTGAACTCGCTTAACAAAACACCTTCAAACACTTCAACGACAAACCCTTCGTATTTTATGCCCTCATATCCGTTTCAGAGAAGTTTTCTCGGTTAATCGTCGGTTGTAAGTTGCGGTTTTTATAATCGTTAATTTGAGATTTCTCAAAGTTGTCCAGTTTCGGATCAACATATTTTTTCATAATAACGTTTTCGACAAAATTGTCGATAGGCTTTATTGCAAGCCCCAACGTAATAAAACCGCCGATTGTCTTGAGAACTTTTGCTTTCATTACTTTTGATTTTTGGAAATCTCTTATGATAAAATCTATGGCTTCGGTTTTTGCACTGTCTTTAAATACAGGATCTTTTTCCAAAGTTTGTTTCATTTTGGTATATTTCTTGAGCGTTTTAGGGTTTTTGAACTCTTTAGGCAACTTTGTATCGTCCGTCGAAAGCTGTCTGTAGATACTTATCATCTCATCAACGGCAGCTTCAGCGTATTTTTTCAGGTTCGCATCGGGTTCGTACGCCAAAGCCTCATTTTTTGCTCTGTGTATGATATGTCTGACCCAAGAAAGCGGGTTTGCGAGTTTAAGTTCGGTTTTTGTCTTTTTAATTTCGTTTGACATCGCCGAAATAAAGTCATTTTTGAACGCCTCCGAATTGTCGGCATATTTGTCGAGCGGGTGTCTTTTTACGAAACTTCCGAGCAGTTTCATGGTCTCTTCCTGAGCTTGGAGGGTTAAGCCCGTTTTCTTATCTAATTTCCCGAGCAGAGAAGTTATTTTATGCCCCGCAAAGACGGCACCCGTCGGAAGAATTACGCTTGCCAAAAGTTGGAATATAGCCTGTTTAGTCCCTCTGTATTTGTCGGGTTGGTATGTTGTTTTGTCGTTTTTGTATTTGTCATATATGTCTGCCCCAAAGTAGAGCATTGCGGGGAACCACAATAACGTCCCCAATGTCGGCGATAATTCGCTTAACGCCGCACCGATTTCGTTTGAATAAGCCAAACCTCTTGCCGGCCATTTCATAAGCGGGTCAGTATATTTTTTCTCTTTTGAACCCGCACCGAAATTCTCGCCGTTCGGTGTCTGATTGCTATTCTTGTTTTGGTTTCCGAAATTTACCAACCTCGGGGTAATATTGATGGGCATGTTGTCTCCTTGCTATTCCACTGTTTTTAAACACCATGAAGATTTTTTTTTGATAATTCGGAGAAATATTTTTACATATTTTTACATATCAAATTTTCACGAATGTTTTTACTATGACAAGATGTAAACCGCAACGGCAAACAACCGTCACGGTCTATAATTTTACCCGCAAGAAAAAAATATGTCAAGAAGATGGACAAAAATAACCGGTTTAAACCTCCACATTTTATAAACTACTCTTTTTGTATCAAAATTGAAATGTATACTATACAAAATTTTAAAATTATGGTACAGTAAATTTAGAAGTACAGTTAAAACATTTTTGAAAATATATGCAATAACATTTGTTTAAATTTAATAGATTGAACAGAGGCTCGATAGGTTAGATGTATCGTGCGTTGCGTATATTATAAAAAAATAGAAAGACAAAGGTAAATACTCAATGGGAATTTCACTAATTCTTGCTGTTGTTGCGTTAGTCGTAATAATAGCGTTGGTGGCTGTATTGTACACCCAGCACAACAAGATGAAAATTATTCTCGAGAACACAAAAAAAGACCGTATTGCTTTAGAAGAGAAAGAGAAAATTTTATTTAAGGATGCCAAAATTAAGGCTATCGAAGAGCTGCAAAACGACAGAGAAAAACTGAACGAAGAAGAGCGGGAACGCCGTCAAGAGCTTGCAAGGCAAGAGGCAAAACTTGCAAAACGGGAAGATATGCTTGAAGATAAAATTCAAGAGTACACAGACAAAGACCTTCAGGTTCAGCGGAAAATCGACGAGCTGCTCGAAAAAGAAGATTATTTGGCGGAAATAGTCCAAAAGCAAACGACGGAGCTTGAGCGTATAGCGGGGCTTACGGCGGAAGAGGCAAAAAACATGCTCCTTGAACAGCTTAAGCATGACCTTGCTCAGGAACAAATGAC
>CAMAML010000241.1 GCA_945836835.1 uncultured cyanobacterium
ATTGTCCGATCCGGCCGTAATCCAAGACTACAACCGTTTCAGAGATTTATCGAAACAGCGAAAATCAATGGAAGAAACGGTTAATTTGTATTACGAATGGAAAAAGACGACGGACGCGATAAAAGACGCCAAAGAAATGCTTCATTCAGAAAACGATGAAGAAATGAAGGCTTTTTTGAAAGCGGAAATGGAAGAAAACGAGGCGAAAATCCCCGAATTTGAAGAACGGATGAAAATCCTTCTTCTGCCTCGCGACCCTATGGACGACAAGGACATTATGCTTGAAATCCGAGGCGGTGCGGGCGGTGACGAAGCAAACATTTTTGCGGGCGACCTTATGAGGATGTACCTCCGTTATGCGGACAAAAAAGGCTGGCAAACCCAAGTTTTGAGCAAAACCGACTGCGAGGCAGGCGGTGTTTCGGAAGTTATTATTTCCATAAAAGGGGACGCCGTTTATTCTCAGTTGAAATACGAATCGGGCGTTCACAGGGTTCAAAGAGTTCCCGCAACCGAATCACAGGGAAGAGTTCACACCTCCACGGCAACCGTTGCGGTTATGCCGGAAGTCGACGATGTCGAAGTAGAATTGAACATGAACGATGTCGAAATTTCGACCGCACGCTCGGGCGGTGCCGGCGGGCAAAACGTTAACAAGGTCGAAACAGCGGCAAGAGTTTTTCACAAACCGACGGGAATTATGATTTTCTGCACGGAAGAACGCTCACAACTCCAAAACAAAGAGCGTGCTTTGCAGATTTTGAAGGCAAAACTTTACGATATGGAAGTTCAAAAACAAATGCAGGAAATCACCGATTTGAGGCGTTCTCAGGTCGGCTCAGGGGACAGGAGCGAACGCATCAGGACGTACAACTTCCCGCAAGGCAGGTTAACCGACCACAGGTTGAACCATAACCTTAACGTGTGGACGGTTATCGACGGTGAATTGGACGAGCTGATAAAACTTCTTATGGAGTACGACCAAAAGTTGAAACTTGAAAAATTGGCAGAGGTCGAATAAAATTACTGGTGAAATACGTTTATGACAGACAGAAAATGTGTAGCTTGCGGGAAAATTACAAACAGGGACAATTTAATTAAGATTACCAGACAACACAAAACTTCCGAAATTGTCGTGAACGGTGATTGTAAAGTATTTGGCAGATCAGCATATGTTTGTTATAATAGCGAATGTATAGAGAATGTTTTCAAGAAAAATAAATTGATGAAATTTTTAAAAACTTCCATTGATGCGGAGTTGAAAGGGAAATTAATAAATGAGTTACGACACGATTAGAATAAACGAATTGGCAAAAGAATTAAAAATTACGAACAAAGAGTTGCTGGAAAAACTGGCAAAAATCTCTATTGTCGGGAAAACTCATTCAAGTACCCTGACGCCCGAACAGGTGAAGAAGATTAAAGACTTCATCTCAAACGGAGAAAAAACGTCAAAACCTTCAAAACCAAAAGCGTTTATCGTAAAAAAATCCAAAGAGGTTTCGGTGACAGAGGCCGAAAAGCCCGCACCAAAAGCCGATACGCATCCCGTTCCAAGGATAGAACGAGTGGAAAGAGTTCCGAGAATTGAAATCGTGAAGAAAAAAGAAGCACCCGTACAGGTTATCGAAAAATCTGCAACTGAACCGAAAAAACAAACCGAAGTTGCGGTTGAAACCAAAGCAGTAAAAGAAAAAACGGAAATACCAAAAACAAAGATTGAGATAGTCAAACCGAAATCACGACTTGAAATTGTCAGAAGGGCACCACGACCTTCACAGGACGACGATACCGCAAAATCGGAAAAAACCAAACCTTCAAAAGAAGATAAAGAAAAATCTCAAAAAGTGGAGCGGGACGGAGCAAAGCGACCTATTCAACGTCATATAATTTCGCAGGATATTTACGAAGCGAAATCGCCGACCTCGAAACGCCGCAACGATAATTCCAAGAAAAAAGATAAAGAATTTAACAAAAAAGAAGAGCAGGAACGAATTTCACTTGAAAAAGCCGCTGCTCAAAAGCACAAAAAGCACAGCCAAAAAGAGGAAGAGGTTAAAACGGTTACCCAAATTGTCGTAACGCACGCAATGACGGTCAGCGAGTTGTCCGAAAAAATTATGCACACCCCCGCCGAAATCATTAAGTTCCTTATGATGAACGGGGTGATGGCGACCGTTAACCAGCTTATTGACGTTGATGTCATAAAGAAAATTTGTGCGGAATTTGAGCTTGAAGTTCTTGAAGAAGACTTGGATGCATACATTGAACAAGAACTTGAGAAAGAGGAAGAGAAGAAAGCTCTGACAGAGATTGACAAAAAGTTACTCAAAAAGCGGGCTCCGGTCGTAAGTATCATGGGACACGTAGACCACGGTAAAACCACGCTGTTAGACAGTATCAGAGCATCAAAACACAAAATCGTCGCAACCGAAGTCGGAGGAATTACCCAGTCAATCGGTGCTTACACGGTCTACCTTGACAATAAGCAGGAAAAGAAAATCGTGTTTGTCGACACACCGGGACACGAGGCGTTTACGGAAATGCGTGCCAGAGGGGCAAAAGCAACCGACATCGCAATCCTTGTTGTTGCAGCAGATGACGGAATTATGCCTCAAACCATTGAGGCAATCAACCACGCAAAAGCTGCGGATGTGCCGATTATCGTTGCGGTTAACAAGATTGATAAACCGGGGGCAAACCCTGAC
>CAMAML010000242.1 GCA_945836835.1 uncultured cyanobacterium
TATTATTTTGTCAATCATAGTTTTACCCTCCTTTTTACCACCGATTTCTTAGTAAAATGTTGGCGTGGATGAAGGTTGGTGATACTACCCTAAAAGCCATCCTACCATAAATTTGTTTATTTATCTATTTGGGATATTACATTACTTTCAGATACAACTTAGTCACTTAATCACTTCCCATAGCGCCTCGTTTAACTCCGCCGCGATGTCAAACTCAATCACTAAAAAACTTAATAATTTGTTAACGATAACTTTTTCCTGCATTTTAGTGATAAAATATAGTTATGTAGAAAGTAAGATAGGAAGAAAAATATATGTGGGATTATTCTGAAAAAGTTATGGATCACTACCGAAACCCTCGTAACGTCGGCAAACTCGACGATGCGGACGCCGTCGGAACGGCGGGTTCTTTGACATGCGGTGACCAGTTGAAAATATATCTGAAAATTAAAGACGGAATTGTAACCGACGCAAAATTTCAAACATTCGGTTGCGGTTCAGCGGTCGCAAGCTCAAGCATTTTGACCGAAATGATTATCGGGAAATCCGTCGAAGATGTCCGAAAAATTACCAACAAAGACATCGCCGACGAACTCGGCGGACTTCCGCCCGAGAAAATGCACTGCTCAGTCATGGGGTATGAAGCTCTCGAGGACGCACTCAAAGGCTACATCGATAAAGACGAACTCAACGAGGCTCACGACGCACTCTACGGGAAACAAAAAGCTCCCGAAAAAATCGTCTGCACATGCTTTAACGTAACCGAAAACGTAATTTGGGACGCTATCAAGCAAAACGGGCTTAAAACGGTGGAAGAAGTTACCAACTACACCAAAGCGGGCGGTGCCTGCGGGAAATGTAAAGCCGCTATCCAAGATATTTTGGACACCTACTACCACAAAGAGAAAAAAGTAATCGCCGAAGCTGAGAAAAAACCGCTTTCGCCTGCTCAAAAAATTATCAAGATTAGCAACATTATAGAAAACCAAATTTCGCCCGAACTCCAAAAAGACGGCGGGGATATTTCGCTTGTGGACATCGACGGCGACAAGGTTTTCGTTAAACTCAGAGGACACTGCTCCGTTTGCAGAAACGCAATCATGACCCTGAAATCCTTTGTCGAAAGAACTCTCAAAGACTCCGTCGACAAAAACATTGAAGTTGTAGAGGTAAGAGAAAATGACAAATAAATTAATATATTTAGACAACAATGCGACAACTCAAGTCGACGAAAAAGTTTTAAACTCGATGATGCCGTTCTTCAAGAGCGAATACGCAAACCCTTCGAGCATGTACGATTTTGCAAAAACTTCCTCAAAAGCAATCGCCGACGCAAGAGTGAAGGTTAAAGAATTTTTCAACGCCGAAAGTGAACGGGAAATCCTATTCACATCCTGCGGTTCCGAAAGTGCAAACACCGCAATAAAAGGGGTTCTTGAAACAAACAAAGACAAACGCCACATCATAACCTCCAAAGTCGAACACCCTTGCGTCTTGAACGTTTACAAAAAGCTCGAAAAACAAGGCTACAAAGTCGACTACATCGGCGTAAACTACAACGGCGAACTCGACCTTGAACAGCTTTCAGAGGCTATAACCGACGACACGGCTCTCGTTTCGATAATGTACGCCAACAACGAAACAGGGGTTATCAACCCCATCTCGAAAATTGCGGAGATAATAAAATCCAAAAACCCTCAAACAAAATTTTTCGTTGACGCCGTACAAGTCGCGGGCAAAATTCCAATCGACGTTCAAACCTGCGGAGTAGACCTTATGGGAATTTCGGGTCACAAATTCCACGCACCTAAAGGCGTCGGTGCTTTGTACGTCAACAGTAAAACGATAATTTCTCCGCTCATCATCGGCGGACACCAAGAACGAGGCAAACGTGCCGGCACGGAAAATGTTCCCTATATCGTCGGACTCGGTACAGCGTGTGAAGAGGCTCAAAGTTTTCTCAAATATGAAGCCTCCGAAGTCAAGCGCCTCAGAGATAAGCTCGAAAGCGGGATTTTAAAGAATATCTTTAACGCAAGGCTAAACACGGGGCTTGCAAACCGTGTCCCAAACACCTCAAACATCGGGTTTGAATACATCGAAGGCGAACTTATCCTCCTGCACTTGAGTGATTTGGGTATCTGTGCAAGCTCGGGTTCCGCCTGCACCTCGGGGTCACTCGAACCGAGCCACGTCCTTAGAGCCATGAACGTACCGTTCACGGCAATCCACGGCAGTATAAGATTTTCGTTAAGCAGGTTTAACACCGAAAGCGAAATTGACTACGTCATAGACGTGCTTCCGGGGGTAATCGAAAAAATCCGCAACCTCTCGCCGTATCAGGACGAACTCGAAGCACTCCGCACCCAAAAGGCAGCCGCAGGCTGCTCTTGTATGTGATACTGTTGTGCATAAGTTCTCCACGCCTTGTTTTTAGTGACTAAGTGATTAAGTTGTAATCAAGGAATTTGGGCGTCACACAAGTGCCAATTACCTTCAACTGTTCCCTCGCCCTGCGAGATATTTCTGTCGATTATTACGAAATATTAATAAATCAAGGTTGAGAAATGATACGAAAGACAACATTGCATAATTGCCTGGCTAAACATCTTCTAGCCTGTCTTATTGATTTTGAAACCAATTTTAAAAAATAATCAAACTAACCGTAAGCGAGTAAAA
>CAMAML010000243.1 GCA_945836835.1 uncultured cyanobacterium
GCTTTCAAGCTCGGCAAGAAATTGCTGAAAAATCATACCGAAAACTTTGCAAAGTTTAAGGGGTTAGATGAGTATACAAAATACAGAAAATATGCAAAACTCGGGTTCAATGACCGAAAAACCAACACCAAAATCGACCGGGAACTCTCGCCCGAGCTTGCCCAATACCTTCACACTCACGAGGATGAACCCGAACGCTACGATACGATTAAGGGGTGTATTGAACTCGGAAGTCTCATAGGCTCGGTACTCGGGCTTGCAATCCTTGCACCACAGGTAAGCCACGCCATAATCCACCCGACTTTAAGATTTCTCGGGATGGAAAAACCGGAAAAGAAATCCGAAAGCTCTCCCCACACTTCCGACAAAAAAATTGACGTTAAAGGATAAATTTTCTCCTAGCGATTTGTTATTTTAAGCGTGTTGTAAAACTCGCAAACCTTCTCGTCCACCATAACTTTGTTCGGATCAAAATTTCTCAAATAGAGTCCGTCAAGAGTTTTAATTCTGCTTATTGCAACGTATGCCTGCCCTCTCTCAAAAATCCTTGCACAATCCACAACGAGTTTGTCCAAGGACATTCCCTGCGACTTGTGTATGGTAATGGCGTAAGCCGACCTTAGCGGGAATTGTTTTCTGACGGCTATTAATGTTTCGTTGTTGTAAAATTCAAAATCATGTCTTATTATTTTGGCGGTTTCTCCGTTGTCAAATTCCACGAGAACATAGTCCTCTTCGATTTCTCTTACCACTCCGCAGGAGCCGTTTATCAAACATCTGTCAAAATCTTTGTTTATCAAGAGCATAACCCTTGCCCCGACTTTCAGTGAAATTACTCTTTCCGCCCTGCAAACGCTGTCTATTCGTTTTAGGATTAATTGTTCTCTCTCGCTTGTTGGGGTTTCTGTTAAACTTTTCCCGTGGTAAACCCCGTCAAAAGCCGTGAGCAAATGTTCTTTTGAGTCAATGCTTGCGTATTTGTATGCATTGTACCTGTCCGCCTCCTCGTTTGTCGAAAAAATATGCAAAATATCCGACAAATCATCGTCAAAATAATACTCTCTCGATTGGAGTAATTTTATGTCCTCATCTGTCATGGAATTTGTTCGCATATTTGCCAAAGCGGTGATTAAATTCTCTTCGTTTTGCCTGTAATTCTTTGTAAGCAAGACCGTCTGCAGGTCTAACTTTTCCCAAACCGAAGAGTCAAAACAGTAGCTCCGCTCCGAATTTTCAAGGTTATTCACGGGCGGAAGCTGGAAGAAATCTCCGATAAAAATTACCTGTATCCCGCCAAACGGCTCTTCGTTTCCTCTGACCTCTTTAAGTACCCTGTCGGTATACTCAAAAGTCTTTATGTCGAGCATGGAAATCTCATCTATCGCAAGTATTTCGCAATCTTTAATCTGCTTAAATCTTGTTCGGTTTTTCAAAATCTTGTCAACCGTCTGCCAAACGGGACGGTTACAAATCCCAATCCCCGCCCACGAATGGAGCGTCTGCCCCTTGACGTTCACGGCGGCAATCCCCGTCGTACTCGTAATCGTTAAATCGGGGTATCTGCGTTTAAGTTTGTTTAAAATATAACTTTTCCCCGTGCCGGCATGCCCCGTTAAGAAAATATTTTTACCCAAAGAAATCAGCTCGACGATTTTTTTGAAGTTTTCGTCGTCGTCCTCTTCCTCTTTTTCCCGTTCAACCAAAAAATTCCCGATATTAAAATCCTCTTCGCTAAAATTTATCTCGGGGTTAAGTTTCAGTACGGGACGTCCGAATGCCCCGATTTTCTTAGGTAAAAGTAATCCTTGCTTAAGCAAACAGTCAATTTCTTCCCGGATTTTCTTTAGAGTTAAGTCGCCAAGTATCCCGAAATATTTTGACTGCATTGCTCTGTTGTTAAGTTCGGTGTTTTGAAGAGAACCGCTTCCTTTCAAAATCTTTGAGACCCCCGACTTGCCGTAGTCCTCGGAAAACGCCTTGACGCAAGCAAGTATCGCCGTTTTTATTTCCAGCGGAGTATACTCTTTTTTAGGCTCAACCTCTACTTTTACGGTTGGCGATTTTTTCTTCTCTTTCTTTTCGGGCGTAATCTTTGCAATCTCATCTTCAAGAGCCTGATCAAGGTTGTACAACTCGTAATCCAATACGCTTCCATCCCGTCCGAGCCGTGAAAATTTAATCGGTTTGGCGTCCGATTTAAACGAGGTTTCCTCAAACTTTTTCGTGCTGAACCAAATGTGGTTTTTAAACCCGTATTTAATTTTAAAACACTCCAAAATACACTGGCTGAACGCACTCGGGAATTCGTTTCCCAACCCGTTAATATGCTTAACCTCAATTTGCTCGACCAAACTCTCGCATAATTCCGTTATCTTCGGGAACAAACTTGTGTCATCCGTCAGTAAAAATTCCAACAACTCATCGGGATTTGAAAAGTCCATATGCTTCCTTTGCTGATATTCGTATGCCTAAATTATAGCTCGTAAAATGAAATTTTTCAACAGGTATGGATTTAATTGTACCTAATAAATGTAAATGTAATCAAAAAAAATAACAAGGGCAACAACCCTTGTTGAACTTCGTTTTAAAACTGGGCCGCAGTGGACTCGAACCACCGACCTCACCCTTATCAGGGGTGCGCTCTAACCACCTGAGCTAGCAGCCC
>CAMAML010000244.1 GCA_945836835.1 uncultured cyanobacterium
ACTATTCAAAATACGATGCTTGGGATCAGGCACAGGCTGACGAGCGTGCAAAAAAGGAATATATCGCCAAGAACTTTGGCGTGCCTCAGGACAGGCTTGATTTAGCAAAAAAGCGTACCGAAGCGGTCATTCGTGCCACGGAAATTCTTGACGGGCGATCAGAAGACAACTGCGAAAATATGGAACAGGCAACCCAAATGGTTGCGGCTTTTTCGATGATGCCGTTAATGTTCTTGCCGCTTTTGGCTCCAACGGTCGATAATTATTTATGGAAGAAATCTTGCAAGCTTACCAAAGAACTTGCTGACACTACTCTTTCCGAGCAAGTCAGAAACGCAAAACAGCTTAAACTTGATAAATTGAATAAGCAAATTGCATTTGTGAACAGTCCCAAATTTAAATCAGGACTTTCACTTGCTCAGTTAGGGTTAATGTTTGTGACAAGTATCGGATTTATCCTCTGGGGAAATTCCAAGCAAAAAGAAGCCTCCCGTATCGGACGGTTTCAGGCAAAACAAAACGAGCTAAAGAACGTCAAAAACTTTGTAACATATACACCGCAACAAGCGGAAGAGGCAAAGAAAATTGCCGAGAAAATGCCCGACAAAAAAGACCGCAACGGGCTTATAAAAATGTACAAAGAAATGAAAGCCATGATGAAAGACAAAAAGGCTTACAAAGAATGGCTCAAAAACAAAGATCCTAAAGAAATCGAAAAATTGAAGGCAATGAAGTTTACCCAAGCCGAACTTGACGCCGCAAAAGACGATCAGGAGCTTATCACAACAGTTGTCAAAGAAATCAACAACAAAGCCGAGGATTATTCCGAAAACCTCGAAAACGTGTTTGATACTATTAACGTGTTTGATGCAATAATCGCAATCCCTATCGGGTTTGGGATTAACAAACTTTGGGGGGCAAGCATAAAAGGACTGAACAAGCTCAGAGAGAAACTTATTGCCCGCAGAGAAAAACTTCCTGAAGGGAAAAAACTTCCTAAATTATTGGAAAAAATTGCAAATCATGCCGAGTTTAAACAGTCTAAAGTCTTAAAAGCCGTTGTATCTATCGCCCTTCCGTCAATCACGGCATTGGGGATTGCGGGCTGGGGTACGATGCTCCAAAAAGATGCGGCACGTGTAGGGCGTTACGTCGCAAGAAAAGACCTGACCGAACACCCCGAAGTCCTGATGGCATACTCCGACGAAGATATGGCAAAAGCCAAAGACGTTAAAGCTCCCGATCAAAAACGCGGACTTTGGAAAAAATTGTCGGAAAGTTTCGACTTCCTCAAAACCTTCATCAAGGATAAAAAAGAGTACGACAAGTACAAGAAAACTGACAAAAAAGAAAAAGATAAAATCAGAAAGGCATACGAAAAAATAGAAATTACCGAACAACAGAAAAAAGATGCACTAAAACTTCAAAAGAATATCTTTAGAGCGTTTGACGAGGTTGACGAGATGTCTCAAAGATATTCCGAAGATACCGAAGCCGGTTGCGAAATCGCAAAACAAATCGGTAATACGGGCTGGTCTCTCGGTTCAATCGGGGCTTTGGCTCTCGGTGGCATTATGTTTGCAAAAGGTAAGTTCCCGATTGCAAAAATCCTAAACACAATTACAAACATTTCACTCAAAAAAGACTCTACCTTGCGAGCTGCGATTAACGATTTTTACTCGGTACTTAAATCAGATAAAAATCTTATGAAAGAATTTCATCTGTCAATCAAAGATGGCACGGTTACGAATTTTGTTCTCCATAATTCGAACCCTGAAGTTCAAGTTAAAGGAGCGAATTTCATGAAAGAATTGTTGACAATTTCTCCAAATTCTAATATTGTGGAGGCAACAACCTATCGTGAATTTATTCAGGGGCTTTTGGACAAACATCTCAAAAACGGTCCTGTTGCAAAGTGGGCAAGGAATATGACGGTAGAAAGTATTTTGCTAAGAGCAAGAATGAAAGCACCTGATGACGTCGTAAAAAACGCTAAACTCAACGATTGGCACCAATATAAGACTTTGATTGGAACGGGAATTGTCGGTGCGGTTCCTATATTAGGCACAATAATCGGAGTTCCGTACGCATTCAACGCTTGGCTGACGAACATCCAGAAGAAAGCGGGCAGAATAGGTGTAATGAAAGCAATGGAAAAAATCGATGATCCGAGAGTTTTTGCCCAAAAATCCGAGACTTCGGATGTAAAAGCAACCCCGAGCGAACAAAAAGAAGAGCCGAAAAGCACAAACCTGTTGAAAAACAAATTGGGTATTGGTTAAGTTTTACACACGAAATACCTTGCCTCTTTTTGAGGTGATTAAATTTTTACCGTTATTTTGCTCTTGTGCGACGCCAAAATAAACGTTAAAACTTAGTCTCCATTTTTACATGTTGCTAATTTTTGGAAACTTTGATATAATCAGCGTATAAAAGAGGTAACAATGGAACAAGAATTAGACTCAAAAAAATTGGCAAGCATTATTGCAAGAACTTTAGACGACAAGCTCGGGAAGGATATTTCCATTCTGAACATCGCTCACGTTTCGTCGCTTGCGGATTATTTCGTTATCGTTACAGGCGATTCGACCCCGCAGGTCAAAGCGTTGATGGAAACAGTCAAAGACAGGATTAA
>CAMAML010000245.1 GCA_945836835.1 uncultured cyanobacterium
CGGCATTATTCCTCCCGAGGATTGCAACTTTCGGGGCGGATGTCGTTCCCGTGCTACTCGACGTGAGGGATTATGACGGGATAGAGCTTCCCGCAGGGACGTTCATCCCTGTCGAAAATGCACAGGAAATTTCCACTCAATACTGCCAAAATGGTTACAAGGCGAGGTTTCTCGTAACAAATGACCTGTTTATCGGAGATGTGAATGTTATCCCCGAAAGTTCCGTTATTATCGGGTATGTTACGGATGTTCACGATCCCGTTATCGGAACAAATTCATCCTTTAAAATACAAGTGACAAAACTTATCCTGCCTGACGGGTACGAAATCCCAATGAAAGGTTACGTCTACACCTCCAATAATAATATGTTCGGAGGCGAGATTACGCCGCCCGCAGAATATATAAAAATGCCGCATTATCAGCTCAAATTCGGACTGAACGGAACTTTACAGTATCGTCCCGGAAGAACCCGTCAACCGGGGAAGCATACCTTTATTCAATCCGGCGAAAATAAGATTATCGTCTTAACCGAACCGCTTTATATTACACATACGTTAACGAATTGACAAATTTGAAAAAAGCGGTAAAATACTATTGTAGTGTATCAAAATCAGCGAGAGAAAGGGATTTTCTTATGAATAAAAAAAGTTTTGCTCTTATTGCGGGATTAATTTTGTCGGCAGGCGTATCTTTCGGAGCGGGGAATTTTTCGTACACTCCGACAAGCGTAACACCTGCTTATAATGCAGAAAACTACCCTAGTCAAGCACAATATCCTTCCAACGGAACTTTGAAGGGAAGTGTTGTTACCGTGCCTGCGGGGCAAGTTGTTTCGGCTGTTGTTACGACCCCTTTAAATTCGGCGGTATTACAACTCGGACAGGGCGTAACTTTGGCGCTCGGGTCTGATTTTTACTACAATAACAAGCTGATTGCGCCTGCGGGAAGCTCGGTTTCGGGTAGCGTAATCGAGGTTAGCAAGGCAAAACACGGAAGTATGAACGGAAAACTTTTGGTTAGGTTTACCCAAATAGTAACTCCGACAGGGCTTCAAATTCCTATTTCCGCAGTGATTAAGACAACCGATAATTCGGGCGTTTTGGTCGGCGGAACCAAGATGGATGTTACGAAAGATTACGCAAAAGATATTGTCGGCGGATCTGCGGTCGGTGCTGTGTCGGGCGTTGTGTTCGGAGCTTTGGCGGGTGGAAACGTAGGACGTGGTGCGGCTCTCGGGACGGCTGTCGGTGCAGGAAGCGGTTTGGTTAAATCCGCTTGGGACAAAGGTAATGACGTCGTAATCCCTGCAAATGCTCAGGTTGAACTCGTTCTTACTCAACCGATTACCGTAAATCCTGCCATCTATAATTCAAATTATTAGAAAAGTGGGGAATAATTTTATTTTTGATTTAAAATAGAATTATAACAAATCTGATTAGAAAATTTTAGTAGGGATATAAAATGTCAATCTTAGGTAAATATATAGACAACGTAGAAGATACGGAGCTTTATGACAACAGAGAGTACGCCCTTCCCGCGGTTTTGAGGGAGGACAGAGAAAGCATGACAATGCAACAGGCTTTCTTTTGGTCGGTCGTACTCCATTTTGCTCTCGTTCTTCTTACGTGGTTAATATGCCTTTTGATGTTGTTTTTCGGGATAAGTTTCAAAATGGCTGACAAGCCTAACCCTAAACTGAAAGACATCGAGTTTGTGTTGGTTGAAAACGAGGCACCGCCTATAAACAAGAAAACGCCTTACAGAGCGGATATAAATTCTCGTGCGGGCGGACATCACGACCCGACAAAAAAGGTTTCGATGCCGTCCCCTTCACCGTCGCCTGCTCCTAAGAAAGCGGCGACACCTGCCGCAACTCCTCAGCCGAAGGCTCAGCCAAAACAACAACCTAAGCAAAAGACCGAGCCTGCGAAAAAGCCTTCCATAATGGACAAAATCGCAAAACAGGTTCAACCTCAAAAACAGGAGTCGCCGGCACCGAAGTCAAACACGGTGGCACGTCCAAACCCTCCGACGGCAAGACCTTCGGCAAAACCGCCGATGACGCCAAAGACTGTTCAGAAACCTACGACACCGTTTAACGTTCCCGTTCCAAAGGGCGGAACGACTATGGGGCATTACGCAACGGGACCCGTCAGCGGCTCGGGTAAATCTCCTAACGGCGGATCTTCCTCCGGGTCTTACGGCTCGGGGGGTGGTGCAAACCACGGAAAACTTGCGGCAGCTCCTTCGCTGTCTCCAACAGGCAGAGGTTCGGGTAGCGGTTCGGGCAGTAAAATGGGGACAGGCTCGGGCGGTTACGGGCATGGCGGTAATCCGGGGCCGGGAAATCCTAACGGCAGACCCGGGATTGATGCTCTTCGTGAACCCGATTTCGGACCTTATATGAGAGATTTGCAACGAAGAATTAAAATGAACTGGAACCCGCCAAAGGGGAACGAAAGTAAGAGAGTCGTTTTGATGTTCAAGATTGCAAAAGACGGCAGATTGCTCTCGTGCAGTGTATTTAAGTCGTCAGGGTTGCCGAGTGCAGACAAGGCGGCATTAGATGTCGTTAAACTTACCGCTCCGTTTAAGCCGTTGCCTGCGGAGTACAAAAATTCAAGTATTGATATT
>CAMAML010000246.1 GCA_945836835.1 uncultured cyanobacterium
GGGCGGATGTAACGCGGGGCATACCGTTGTTGTCGATAATAAAACTTACAAATTCCACCTTATTCCGTCGGGGATTTTATATGGCGATAAGGACTGTTTTATCGGTGCGGGAACGGTTATACTACCGGAATACTTTGAAAAAGAGGTTTCGGAACTTATATCTCAGGGGATTGACGTCTCGAGGTTAAAAGTCAGCCCGCTTGCCTCTATCACCATGCCTTATCATACGGAAGTCGACGGTTACACCGAGCATAACGCCAAAAAGGGTAAAATCGGCACTACTCAAAAGGGTATAGGTCCTACATATACCGACAAATACGCTCGTATCGGTCTAAAAATCCAAGATTTATATAATGAAGAAACTTTAAGCGAAAAATTGGACATAATTCTTCCGATAAAAAACAAAACCCTTGAAAAAGTTTACGGTTTGACGCCGTTTTCTAAGGAAGAGGTGCTTTCATTATGCGAAAGATACGCGGAAATTTTCAGACCTTACGTATGTTTTGACTGGCAGGAGCTTTTGGAAACCTCAAAAGACAAAAAGATTTTGTTTGAAGGCGCCCAAGGGGTCATGCTCGATGTAGACTACGGAACGTACCCGTTTGTAACGAGTTCAAACCCGATAGGTGGCGGGGCATGCACCGGAAGCGGCTACGGACCGAAGATGATTGACGAGGTCATAGGCGTTGCAAAGGCTTACGTTACACGTGTCGGCGAAGGTCCTTTTGTTACGGAACTTACGGATGAAACGGGGGACAAAATCCGAGAAATCGGGCATGAGTTCGGGGTAACGACGGGACGCCCGAGAAGATGTGGTTGGTTCGACGCCGTAATTATGCGTTATGCGGTTCTTGTCGGCGGATTGACGACGATTGCACTTACAAAAGCCGATGTTTTCGACACTTTTGACGAAATAAAAGTCTGTACGGCATACAAAGACACACGTGACGGAAAGGTTTACACCTCCTATCCGACGGATGTGTTTATGCACAAATACCTTGAGCCGATTTACGAAACCCACAAAGGCTGGGGCGAAAAGATTTCGGACATAAGAGAGTACGAAAAACTTCCGGAAAACTGCAAAAAATATCTTGCAAGGCTTGAAGAACTGCTTGGAGTGCCGATTTCAATCGTAAGCGTCGGTCCCGACAGAGAACAAACCATTTGGAAGTGACTAAGTGTTACATCGCGGTCGCATTAAATGCCGGCTTCGCAAAATCCGCCTCAGATCGGAGAGGGGTATTGCCACTGGTTTTCCACCGTATGTCACAGGATAAAATTTATCTCGGACAGCAGTGTCTACCTACGATGGGACAGTCGCAGACTGCTTGCGTGTGAGACGAAGGGACACAAGGTTCTCCACGTCTCGAGTCGGTCGGTGTTCGACGTTTGCATCGAACCCGACAACTTTTTAATCACCTAGGCACACTGCGTAGCTCGCGGCGTAACGGTAGCCGTTGTAGTAGAGCGAGAGGGAGGAGAAGAAGTTCCGTCTGTACGCGCCCGCTGCGGAACCCTCACGGCTCGACCAATAGTCGCCACTAAAGTTGGAGACCGGTGAAGAATATTCTTCGGTTGAAGGAGGGAACTTACAACTAATGTATGAGTATTCGGCGCATTTTTCTGGGGTAAATGCAACACTCTCGGTTGTATCGATCGGTATGTCATATTGTAGGGTTGCTATTTGGGCTAAGGTTTCTGAGCTTGGTAGGTGTAGGCCAAGGTCGTGACATGCTTTAACGGCTCCTGCCCATTTGTCGTTGTCTTGGCTATTGTTGCTACCACCGTCACTACCGTCATAACAGTCTGTTATACCGAGTTCATTTTTGTATTTGGTACATTCAGCTTGAGTTAGTGGAGCGTAGGTATCTCCGAGGTAAACCATGCCGAGTAAAGAGTTCATTGTGCGGACGTCAGTGCCGAGTTTATTCGGACCTTTTGCTCCGTTTATGTCAAAGACCATGCTCACACATCCTGCCGTGGCATTTGTTTCAGGCTTGCCGTCCACGACTGACCAAGTGTATTGTTTAGTTTCGTCGAGTGCCTGACATTCTTTGCCGTAGGTTAAGATAATCGGTGTCCCGTCGCCCGTCACAATCCCGACAGTGTCCATGTTACCCGAGTTTGCCTGCAATGCCTCAAGACTTTTGCCCTGTTTTAAGTCGGTAACCGTGTATGTTTTTGAGCTGTTTGCATTTGTAAAACTCGCACCGCCCCAGCATTCGCCCAAGTGGTTGCTGTCACATATTTTGGCTATACTCAAGTGGTTTTTGAGTTCTTCGACAAATTTTTCCGTACTTTCATACCGCCCGATTTTGCCCAAACTATTCATCTTGTCGGTCGCTTTTGTAAATTTATATTTAACCGTCCTTACCTGTTCTTTCCTTACCCTTTCCTGAATATTCGTTACCAATGTCGGCATGGTTACCGCCGCCACCACGCCGATTACGCCGAGGGTTATCAAAACCTCCGCAAGAGTAAATCCCCTTTTTACTAGGCGTGGAGAACCTTTCGTTACGAGGGATGGTGATGTGTGTGCCACTTCGTCTCCGTACAAGAGCGGACTACGTCCGCCTTCGGCGAGTGTGAATGCCGATTTTAAATTTTTAGTCATTTTGACCTCCTTTT
>CAMAML010000247.1 GCA_945836835.1 uncultured cyanobacterium
CTTTTCATCGCCTACGCACAACGACTTGATGCTATTGTAACGACCGTTGTTCCTATTCCAGTTACTGTTATCTGTGTTGAAGTTCCTGTTGTACGCGTTTGTAGCGGAAGACTCCGAACTCGACCAGTAGTTACCGGAATACGAGAATTCTAATGATGACACACTCGAACTCTCAAATATGTCAACTTCGATTTCTCTTGCGAGAAATCTCAATTATGGTTTTCCCTCAAAGGGTCACCGATTCTCACGTGATGAAAATCGCACTCCCTGCCTCACCATAGCAAAACAGGCTCTCACGACTTTTCGTTTTTTTAAATGTTGTTAATCTTTTTAATTTGAATGTACAATTTTTTTGCTCAATCCGCTAAACCGTTGCCGTTATGTCTTCCCAAAGGCAAACCTTACCGCTTGCAAGCGTTTTTTGGACGTCGATTATCCTTTGGTTCGAGCTTCCAACCCAGTGAAGTTTCGTGTCCAATAGCTCTTCCTTGAACTCGCCGTCAATCAATACGTCAATATATTTCATGCCCGCCTCGTCTTTAAGCTCTTCCCACAAAAATCCCGTGTACGACCAAACTGTTTTTGTCGGAAATTTTTCCTTAATTTCTTTTGCCAAGTCAAACATTTCAGCCCTGTGATGAGGGTGCATAGGGTCTCCCCCGCTCAAGGTAATCCCCGAAATATAATCTTTTCTCAGCTCCGTAAAAATTTCTTCCTTTGCGGCGTCGTCAAACGGTAACCCGCCATCTATGTCCCACGTAACGGGGTTTTGGCAGTTATGACATCTATGAGTACATCCCGCAACCCAAAAAACGACCCTTAACCCGTCGCCGTTCAACATATCGTCCTTTGTTATATCGTGATACCTCATTTTGCGATACTCCCCGTTTTCTTATTTTTTCGGATAAGCCCCGAAAGCCCTTTTGTTTAAAACCGCGGGCTTACTTTATAAGCCCGCAATTCTTACACTACCTACATACACATTTTTGATTTTTGTTACATGCTTACTCTGTCTCTGATTTCGTCCATTTTAGCCTGATTTAATCTTGTGTCGCCCTTTACTCTCGAGTAAGACAGATAACCGTTCATTCTTTCGATTTTGGTTAAATTTCTGCTTCCGCACTTAGGGCATACATCCATATCAAGCTCCTGATGTCCGCAATCGTCGCAATATGACAGTGCAAGGTTTACACCTTCGTAAAATCCCATATCCATAGCTCTGTTTACAAGAGTTTTAACCGCTTCTTTGTTGTATGAAATCGGGTATTTTACATATTGGATTTTACCGCCGTTCAACAAGTCCCAAAACCGTTTTTCGAGGTCTTGTTTTTGGATAGGCGTAATATCTTCCGCAACATGGCAGTGGAAACTGTTTGAAACGTAGCTCTTATCCGAAACGTCTTTCACAATTCCGAACTGTTTTCTGAACTGTTTAACCTGCAAACCGCAAAGATTTTCCGCAGGAGTTCCGTATATTGCGTACAAATAACCGTCTTGGTGCTTGTATTCGTTAACTTTGTCATTAATATATCTCATAACTTCAAGTGCAAATTCGCCGTCTTCAGCGATAGACTTTCCGTTGTAAAGCTCCTGCAACTCGTTCAACGCCGTGATACCAAACGACGCGGTTGCGGACTTCAATATAGGCTTAATCTTGTCGCCGTAGTTCAAGTGTCCGCCGTAGAAACCGCCTTCACAGTAAGCAAGCGGGTTCGTCGACGCCTTCATTTCGCCGAGATAATCGTACGTTCTGATATGGATTTTTCTGATTAATTCCATATAGTAATCAAGCACTTCAAAGAAATCTTTACTTTCTTTTTTAGCCTTTGCAAAAATCATAGGCAAATGCAGGCTGACCGCACCGATATTAAATCTTCCGACAAAAATCGGTTCGTCGTTTTCGTCCGCAGGTTCCATTCCGCCTCTTTCGTACCAAGGAGAAAGGAATGCTCTGCAACCCATTGGAGACACGACTTTCCCGTATTTTTTGTACATACTTGCAACGTAACCTTCGCCCGTCAACGACAACCAATCGGGGTACATCGCAACCTGAGAACACTCGATAGCCGCATTGTAAACATCCGCCAACGGCTTGTCATCCCCGTGCAAATTCTTGTCAAACAGGAAGACGATTTTCGGGAAAAGAACAGGTTTTTTGTGTTCTTTTTTACCTTGACCCTCTTTTCTCACATTCAACATTATGACGGACGCCATTTTTTCAAACTTACCTTGTCCTAACCCTGTCGAAACAGTGATGAACGGATAGTCCCCTCTGCTTGACGCAACTGTGTTGAACTTGTATTCCCAACCTTGGAAACCGTCGTGAAATTCTTTTTCGACATCTTTTGTTGCCTGTTCCGCAGCTTTTTCTTCGCTTAAACCCATGCCGACATACTTGTTATAATTTGCATTATAAGTTTTTTCGGCGTAAGGTGCCAAAATCTTGTCGACTTCAGGAAGAGTAAACCCGCCGTACTGCTGGCTTGCCGCAGCCATCGTAATATCACCGATTACGTCAAAAGCTACATTTAAGGATTGCGGTTCGTTGTACCACAAGTTCCCCATTTCAAACCCGCCCTTTAAAACGTTTGCGACATCAAACAAACAGCAGTTCATCGTGTC
>CAMAML010000248.1 GCA_945836835.1 uncultured cyanobacterium
TATATGGTTTTTTATTTATAAATTATATATGTTTTTGGTGGTGCAGTGTGTGATTTACCAAAAATTTGACGGTGGGGGGTGTTTGTGTTACCATTACTTTGCGGATATGCGAGGTGTTTTTATATGGGAAATTTAAAGATATATTTGGACAAAGACATTAATGCGGATTTGATAAAATCGAAAAAGATTGCGATTATCGGGTTTGGTTCTCAAGGTTACGGGCAGTCGATGAACCTTAAAGATAGCGGGTGCGATGTTGTATTAGGGCTTAGATTGGGCGGAAAGTCCGATATTAAAGCCAAAAACTACGGGTTTGGCACGATGTCAATCGAGGATGCCGTAAAACGGGCGGACATTATTCAGGTGCTTATTCCCGACGAGTTGCAAGCAGAAGTCTATTCAAAGCAGATTGCACCTTATATGAGAAAAGGGCAATACCTGATGTTTTCGCACGGGTTTAATATTCATTACAAAAAGATTGTTGCACCTGACGGAGTAAACGTTATAATGGTTGCACCGAAAGGTCCGGGGCATACGGTCAGAAGCGAGTACACCCTCGGGCGTGGAGTTCCGTCTTTGATTGCGGTTTACTCAAACCCGTCGGGGGACGCAAAAGAAGTTGCACTTTCTTATGCGGCGGCTATCGGTGCGGGGCGTGCGGGGATTATCGAAACAACCTTCCGTGAAGAAACAGAAACGGATTTGTTCGGTGAACAGGCTGTCATCTGTGGCGGGGTTTCGGCTCTGATAAAAGCGGGATTTGAAACCCTTGTCGAGGCGGGATATTCCCCTTATATGGCGTATTTTGAGGTTTTGCACGAGATGAAGTTGCTTGTGGATTTGATTAACCAAGGCGGCTTAGCGGATATGAGATACTCTATCTCAAACACCGCCGAATACGGCGATATGACTCGAGGGCCGAAGGTTATCGGGCAAGAGTCGAGACAGGCTATGAAAGATTTGTTAAAAGATATTCAGTCGGGTGCGTTTGCGGATGAGTTTTTGACCGAGATGAAATCGGGATGTAAGAAATTCAACGCACTTAGAGAAGAAAACGCTAACCACCTGATAGAAAAAGTCGGGGAAGAAATTCGATCATCGTTTAAGTGGAACAATGACGACAAAATCATCGACAGAAACAAAAATTAGAAAATTATAAGTTTGGAATTTAGAGATTAATAAAGGAAAATCAAATGTTTAACTTGGATGCGGAATACGAAATCCTCAATTTTTCGGTAGGGGACACAAAAGCGGGTACAAAAATGGGAAAACTTCAGCTAAAAAGCCTTGAAGATGAATCCGTATTAAACTGTATACTTTGGGAAGAGGCTCTCAACCGCTTTGACAGCAAGGTTTTCAGGACGGGAAACATCGTGAGGCTTATTTCGGCATCTTTCAACGAAAAATTCAACAACTGCCTCGTATCCGTTCTCGAAGTTGTAAAAGAGGCGAAAACGGGCTTGGACGAGGAGCAGCGGGAAAATTGTTATGATGCACTTATGGACTACATAAACAACATCAAGGACGAGAAATTGAACTCGTTTTTGGTGAAATTTTTTATGGAGCATAAGGAAAAAATCAAGTTTGCGCCTGCGGCAAAAGTTATGCACCACAACTATGTCGGCGGGTTAATGGTTCATACGCTTGAGTGTTTGGAGTTTGCGGTCGCAAATATGGAAATGTGCGTTAATGATTTCAACCGTGATAACATCCTTGCGGCTTGTATTTTGCACGATATAGGTAAAATTTTCGAGTATAAGATTGACGTGGAGTCGGGGCTTATCGATTATGAGGAAAACTTCCGCAAAGAATGGATTTCGCATTCCCAGTACGGGTTCACGTTGTGTATGGCGCATGGGTTTAAGCAGATTGCAAAGATGATTGCGGCACACCACGGCAGAAGCGATTGGGGTGCAATCATCGACCTTGAGGAAAAAGACCTTGAGCCTGAACTTTATTTTTTGCATTTTATAGATAATTTGTCCGCAAAATTCGGAAAAATTTCGGTGTCAATTTTGGAAAAACAAGGGGTAAACGGTGTCTAAACTGACTTCAAAACACGATTTAAAAGGGACGTTAATATGCGTTGAAGGGATTGACGGTTCGGGAAAATCCACTCAGCTCACTCTGCTTAGGGATTGGCTCAAAAACCGAGGTATGGACGTAATTTTTACGGAATGGAACTCGTCCGAACTCATCTCTCAGACGACAAAACTTGCAAAGAAAAAGAACCTGCTTTCGCCAAGGACGTTTTCTTTATTGCATGCGGTCGACTTTGCGGACAGGCTTAAACAGGTTATTGCACCTGCTCTAAAGGCGGGGTTTATTGTGCTTGCGGACAGGTACGCTTACACGGCTTTTGCAAGGGATGTGGCAAGAGGGGTTGACCCAAATTGGGTAAGAAACGTCTACGACTTTGCGATAAAGCCCGATTTGGCGGTTTATTTTGACATCGACCCGAAACTTGCCATGGAAAGAATTTGCTTCAATCGGACGCCGAAATTCTATGAGGCGGGAATGGACTTGAAATTGAGCAACGATCCTTATGAAAGTTACGTGATTTTTCAAAGCAGGGTCATAAAAGAGTATCAAAAAATGGTCG
>CAMAML010000249.1 GCA_945836835.1 uncultured cyanobacterium
GATTTTCTTGATGCTATAAAAAATAAAGCGTACCTTGCTGCGTTTATTGTCGTTGTACTTTTGGCGGGTAGGGGACTGGCGTATACTGCGACGACAAACAAATTTACTCCGCAGGTTAAGCGCCAAAAAGAGTTTGGCGAATTTGTTTATGCAAAGACAAACAAGTATGCCGTTTCGGGTAATATTTTGGGCGATGAGGACGCAAAAGTTATTGTGTACGCTTACACCGATTATAATTGTCCGTTCTGCAGCGGATTTGATATAATGTTGCACAAACTGGCAAAAGAGTTGTCGGGGTTCAAGGTTGTACACGTTAACCTTCCTTTGGACATAGAATGTAACAAACACTTGAAACATCCGTTCCATGAAGGTTCCTGCAGAATGGCAAAATATGCGATTGCGGCTGAAAAACAGGGCAAATTTTGGGATATTGACTCGAAATTCTTTGAGTTGAAACCGACATCGGACGACGCTATCCTTGAGATTGCAAAAGATTTGGGGCTTGACGTTGATAAGCTCAAAGAAGATGCAAACAGCAAAGAAGTTGCAAAAGAATTGGAAGAACATATTGATAACGCTTACGCTCAAGGCATAAACGGCACGCCGGCGTTTGTTATCAATCAAAAAATGGAAATGGGGATCAAACCTTACCCTGAAATGAAGAAAATCTTAGAGGATGCAGGTGCAAAACCAAGAAGAAGATTTTAAATTACTTCTGCACGTATGTTGCGGAATATGTTCGAGCTATCCCGTATCTTTTCTGAAAGATATGGGATATTCGCTTGTCGCATATTTTTATAACCCAAACATATATCCTCCGGAAGAGTACGAAAAACGGCTTGAGGCGGAGAGGATTTTGTGCCGAGAGTTTGGTGTTGAACTTGTCGAGGGGGAATATGAACCCGAAGAGTTTTATGAATGTGCAAAAGGGCTTGAGGAAGAACCTGAGAAGGGCAAGCGTTGCGATAAATGTTTTGAACTCAGATTAAGAAAAACGGCAGAACTTGCCCACAAACTTGGGATAAAAAATTTTACGACCTCAATGGTGATAAGTCCGCACAAAAACTTTCAAAAACTGAGTGAAATAGGGGCGGAGATTGCAAAAGAGTTCGACTTAAACTACCTTGCAATAGATTTCAAGAAAAAAGACGGATTTTTAAAGACGAACAAAATTTCCCGCGAACTGGGGCTTTATCGCCAGAACTATTGCGGATGCAAATTCAGTATACGGCAACCTTAACATAATTCTCTTTTAATATCAGCACATTTAGAGTATAGTATTTTGCAAGTCTGAAATATTTCGTAACTTAATTATGTCACAAACAAGAAAAAGGACACCTGACTATCCCTTTCACCGGTACAGATGTCCTTTTCAACCGAGGCGACCAAAACCGTCGTATCGGTTTCCGAACCTTGCCGATTACCTGAAATCCACCCATTCAGGTATTATCTTCCGTCTTTCTTTGAAAAAGACTCCCGTAACGTCTCGGGAAAACTCGGCTCTTTGGTTCGGGTAAATTATGAATTTTCGCTTGCCTTGTAGCTTTGGCTCGTAAAATTATTTGTCGTGAATTTCCAATTTCTTTTTCGTATTGGTTTCGATTTCCTGTTTCGGAATTGTTATTACAAGCAATCCGTTTTCGTAGTGTGCATCGGCTTTGTCCGCTAAAATCGGGTTGTCAAAAGATATTGTTCTTTTGTATTTCCCGTAGCGAAATTCGCTCGTGTGGTAGCGTTCGTTCTTTTCGGCTTCGGCTTTTTCTTCCTTTTCTTCTCGGATTTCCGCCGTTATCGTCATAAAGTCGTTGTCCAATTCGACGTCAATATCTTCTTTTTTTACTCCGGGGAGTTGTACTTTGACTTTGTAGTTTTTATCGTTTTGTTTAATCTCTATTGCGGGACGCCAAACCGATTTTTTCTTGATGTTAAGCGGGTTTGCGAACGTGTTTGAGAAAAACGTATCTCTCAAAAAATTATTCAATTCCTGGTGAATGCTGTCAAAATACAGTTCGGGTTCTCTTAGCATTATTTCGTTTTTCATTTTGTGCGTTTCTCCTTTCACCTTCATAAGTTAAACTTTATTTTGCGTTGTTTCATTCCCGAATTGTATGATTTCGTGGATGGGGAAAGTTTATACTTTAGGCTAATGGAAAAATATGTCGGTTGAATTTATTGTTTTAAGGTGCAAGATAATTTACGGAGCAATTATGACGATAAATATTTTGATGTTTGAGTATCGAGATGCAGAGAAAAAGTTTTTTGAGACCAATGAGGTTGAAAACTGCAACATAAGTTTTTTTGAAGAGTGTTTGACCGACGAATTTTTAGATAAAATACCGCAAAAATTAATTGATGAAACAACCGTTATAAGCGTTTTTATCAACTCAAAAATAAGCAAAGAAATTTTGGCAAGGTTCAGAAATTTGCGGATTGTATCGACCCGTTCTACGGCATATGATCACATCTGTATAGAGGCTTGCTCGGATAAAAATATTGCACTTGTTAACGTTCCCGATTACGGCAAGATTTCCGTGGCACAATATACTATGGGGGTAATCCTTTCACTTGTCAGGAATTTCTCGAGGGC
>CAMAML010000250.1 GCA_945836835.1 uncultured cyanobacterium
TGAACCTGTCTCTTTTCGGGGTTTACCCGAAAATTACCGAGGAAATAATTTCCTACACTTCAATAAACAACTGTCGCCCTACGATATTTTGTTTCCCGTTGTAGTACCCCGCAAAATATCCCCCTCTTACGGGCTTATTTTTTGCATAAGTCGCACTGTTATAAGTATGCCCGTTGTAGTTTACAAACGGATTGTTGTCGAACGGGTTCGACGAACGAGGAGTAACACCCTGCGTCGACTGCACCTGCGTCGGGGTAAGAACTTGTGTCAATAAACTCACTATACCTGCCATATTTATAAACCTCACTTACTACATTATATATTTAATTACGAAAACGGGTTTGTCATTACATATATATTAAATATGAAGATATGTAAATTTACATCATCCAACGGAGGGATATTGGCGACACAGTCCGCTTTGGTTAGTGGGTTAAAATATTCTCAATAAATTTCATCATCCGCAAATCGGCACTTATGAGTTCAAGCGCTACGCCACGGTCGATTTTTGGTAGGCGTCGGTTTTGGCGGTTTCTTTTCTCATAAGCATACTTTTCAACCCGAACCAGCCAAGTGTTGAGAGAGTACCGCAAGCCACTGCTCCGATAGCAGACCACATACCAATCGTTTTAATCGGAGCAAGGGTTAAATTCTTGTCGACAGATTTTATGGATTTCATAATCCCTTCTTGGAATTTTGACAAAGGCTCGGTCAACCACGAAATATCTTTAAACATTTCCGTGACTGATTTTAGAACATCTTTGCTTACTTTGACTTTCGGATTATTTTCAAGTTCGGCACCGATTTGTTTCATAATTTTGCCCCAAGCCTCTTTTTCTTCCGGCGTGAAGTTCTTAACATTTTCGGCAACTTGCCCGATTGATTCGGCAAAGTTTGCGGTGACATCTTTGACAATTTTTGAGGTCGGTTTTTTGAATCCTAAAACTTTCAAAATAACCTGTCCGAGCGAAGAATTTTTCGCCTGTTTTACCCCGTCAACCATTTCACCTGCGGAGTGTTTGTTTTGGAAGTTTGCGGTAAATGCCGACATATAGTTACGGAAATTCTTTCTCACCGACAATGCGTTCACCAACGGATCGACAACCCCGTCGATAACTCGCATAGCCGCAGGATCGTTTGCAAAAGCCGAATGTAATCTTTCGGTCATTGATCCCATAATTTTCACGATTTCTTCTGCGGTTTCGGGGTTATTCAAACCGTTAAACGCCGTTTTCAAATTCTTTATCTGCTCCGCAGAACTGACAGAATTTTTCATAGTTTCAAATGTGTCTTTGGTAATTTTTGCATAGTCGACTCCGGCAACCCCTTTTGCAATTTCACCCGGAATTTTCGCTATCCCGACCGTTCCGCCTAAAACCGCACCTCCAACCATGCCTGCCGTTCCTGCAACTACCCCCGTTGCATTCACAGCTCTGTCAGGATTCTTGGAAACATAAACTACTTCTTTTTTAGGAGCTTTATCACCTTGAAATGAAACTGCCGAGACTGGAGACATACACACTTTTCCTTATTTTACTACACTGTATATAGAATAAAACTCAAAAATGTAAAAAATTGCCACTTTAGAGAACTTTTATTAAGAAAAATTAACTGACGAGTTGCTTAAATTTTTCCAAGTCCTCCGCCGTGTCTATCCCGACGGGAACAAAGTCCACGATGCTCGTTTTAATCTTCATCCCGTTTTCCAAAGCCCGCAACTGCTCTAGGCTTTCCGTCTTTTCAAGCGGAGTTTGGGCAAGCTCGGTCATCCTGATAAGTGCCTCCCTTTTGTAACCGTAAACCCCGAGATGTCCGTAAAACGTTGCAACACCCGTATTTCTCTCATAAGGAATTTTTGAACGCGAAAAATACAGCGCGTAACCGTTTACGTCCGTTACACATTTTACCAAATTCGGGTTGTTAATTTCATCTTCATCCTCAATAACTCTGATAAGGGTCGAAATATCGGCGTTGTCGTCGAATTTTACGTTTTTTATAACTTCTTCGACGCTCTCGGGCTTAATCATCGGCTCATCACCTTGAAGGTTTACCACAAATCCTATTTCGGGGTGTCTGTCAACAACTTCTCTAATCCTGTCGCTCCCGCACTTATGCTCGGTTGACGTCATCTCAACATCTCCGCCAAACGATTTTACACAGTCAAAAATCCGCTCGTCGTCGGTCGCAACAATAATCATATCCGCCGATTTTACCATTTGGGCTTTCTCATAAACCCATTGAATAATCGGTTTTCCGCTGACCTTTATGAGCGGCTTCCCCTCCAATCTGCTCGAACCGTACCTTGCAGGAATTATTATGGCTGTTTTCATCTTCTTTTATCCTCCTTAAAAATCTTAGTCTTGAAAGCCCATAAACGCCTTTAACATCAAATATTGTCTACGGTATAACCCTACTTTTAATTTCACGCCTTTGACGCTAAATTGCAAAAACTTTTCACTCAAATTGGACTTGTCCAGCTCGTGTCTATAAATCACCCTTGCACGCCCCGCAACGTGAAGAACGATAAAAGCGGCGTGAATTTCCACGACAACCAGCCCGACACGGAACCCGTTCATGCTACT
>CAMAML010000251.1 GCA_945836835.1 uncultured cyanobacterium
CTATACGCCTGAAAATATGACGACGATTATCGTCGGGGACTTCGACACGGACGAAATCTTAAAGAAAGTTGAACTCGAATTTGACTTCATGGGAAGAGAAAATTCCGAAAAGAAAGTTTTTGAGCCTGATATGCCGATTGCGGAGAAGAAGGTTGTTGAAACGAGTGCGGAGGTAAACACTTCATACTTTATGTACGGCTGGCTCGGACCTAAGGCAAACGATTTGAAAAGCACGATTTGCCTGGATATTATCAGCATAATTTTCGGGGACGGTACAAGTTCAAGGCTGTACCAAAACTTGGTAGAAAAACAGCCCGAGCCGATTTTTAACTATATTTCTTCCGAGCATTACCAATTCAAAGACGGGGACAATTTCTTTGTTCAGGCAAACTGTAGAGCGGACAAGAAAGATTTTGCGATAGAACTTGTTGAAAAAGAATTGGCAAATTTGACAAATTTGCCTATCAGCGAAGAAGAACTTGAAAAAGCCAAAAAGAAGATTAAATCACGGTTTGCGGGAGCTGCCGAAACGGTGTCCGCAATCGGGGAAACAATCGGGTATTATATGACTGTTTGCGAAGATTTAACGCAGGTTGAACAATATTTGCCGAGTTTGGAAAGTATAACGATACAAGACTTGAACGGTATTATAACCAAGTATTTACGCCTTGAAAACTCGGTTTTGTCCGTACTTGTGCCGGAGAAAAAATAAGATGAATACGGTCATTGCAAAACAATCACTACAAACCTTAAACGGAGCCGAAATAACGGTCAGAACCCTCTTAGACCTCGAGTTGACTTCGGTTTTTGGCTACCCCGGCGGGATTGTGCTTGACCTTTACGACGAATTATATAAAAATCAAGATAAAATCACTCATTACCTTGTAAGACACGAACAGGCAGCCGTTCATGCGGCGGAAGGTTATGCACGGGTTTCGGGCAGGTGTGGGGTTGTTCTCGTAACTTCGGGGCCGGGGGCGACAAATACCGTAACGGGAATTGCCAACGCATACCTTGACGGATATCCGCTTTTGGTTATAACGGGACAGGTCAGGGCGGATTTAATCGGGCGTGACGCGTTTCAGGAGGTTAATATCCTTGATATAACGAAGTCATGCACTAAAGGCGGGTTTCAGGTTACAAGCGTCAAAGATTTGGCAAAAACGCTTGTTATGGCACATAAACTTGCGACAAGCGGAAAGAAAGGTCCCGTTGTCGTCGATATTTCCAAAAACGTTTTTGGAGAAACTACGGAATTTTCTGAAACGAACAAGGCAGACTTTAAGCAGGAAGAACCTTTACTAACCGGACTTGAAATTGCAACGGGGCTAAAGTTGCTGATGAGTGCAAAAAGCCCCTTGATTATTGCAGGCGGCGGGGTTACACAGTCAAAATGTACGGAAGAATTGGTTAAATTCTCAAACTTAATGAATGTTCCCGTTGTGTCGACAATGATGGGGGTGGGGGCATATCCCGCAAACAGTGAGAACTTCCTCGGGATGATAGGGATTTTCGGGGAGGAGCGTGCAAATTTTGCAATAAGAAATTCGGATGTTATTTTGTCGCTCGGGGCAAGGCTTAATGACAGGATTACGGGGTGTTTCGGAGAAGGCGAATTGGACGATAAGATTATCCAAACGGACATAAACCCGTCGGAAATCGGTCGAAATTTCAGCCCTGCGATTGGGATTGTCGGGGACGCTAAACGCGTTTTGGCACAAATGATTGCTGGGCTTACAGGTAACGGTTATGAGCCTAATTGTGGCAAGTGGTGGTTAAACTTGCCTTCAAAAAAGAAAAATGCAGGCACCTCAGGCGGGATAACGACAGGCATGGCGGTTCGGACGATTTCAAGGCTGAGTGAGGAGGGACGGTATTACGTCACGGCGGAGGTCGGGCAACATCAGGTTACGACGGCAAGAGAGTACGGGTTTAAGTTTGGCGGTCAATTTATTGCGTCTTGCGGAAGCGGGACAATGGGGTTCGGGTTGCCTGCCGCAATCGGGGCAAGTATTGCGAACAATCGCCGTCCCGTGATTTGTATTGCGGGAGACGGGTCGTTTCAGATGAACGAGCAGGAGCTTGCAACAATCGTGAGGTACGATTTACCCGTAAAGATTTTTATAATGAATAACGGATATTTGGGCATGGTTCGCCAGTTGCAGGAAAAGAGTTGCGGGGGGCGGTATTATGAGACCGAGATTTCCAACCCCGATTTTGTAAAACTTGCACAGGCTTACGGAATAAACGCCTCAAGGGTTGAGCGTGCCGAAGAATTGGACGAGAGGGTTCGTGTTGCCTTGAATACGGAAGGATGTTATATTGTGGATATTTCAACGGAGCCGTTGGAGGTTGTTTAGAGAGTGGTGAGGGATAAATCATAAAAACGGCAGGTTAGAAAAATAAGCACTTGATTTTTGAGTGATTTAATGGTAGATTAGAGTAGTGAAGAAAATTTTCGGGACTGTGGCGCAGCGGTAGCGCAGGGGACTCATAATCCCTTGGTCGTGGGTTC
>CAMAML010000252.1 GCA_945836835.1 uncultured cyanobacterium
TATATCTCAATCTTGACTTCGTTACATCTCGTAATAATCGACAGAAATATCTCGCTTGGAGAGGGCAAGATTAATCAAAAAAAGATTGTTGGGCAGAAGTTACTCGTTTTTTCAGTCCCAAATGTTCCAGTGCATACGGGGTAATCATACGCCCACGAGGGGTCCTTTGGAGCAAACCCGCCTGCAAAAGGTACGGTTCACAGACGTCTTCAAGAGTTTTGACGTCCTCGCCCAGTGCCGCCGCAAGGGTTTCTATCCCGACGGGACCGCCGTTAAATTTTTCCGCAATGAGTTTCAATAGCCCTCTGTCCGTCATGTCCAACCCGCATTCGTCTATTTTAAGGGTGTCAAGTGCCGCTTTTGCAATCTCTCGCCCGATTTTGCCGTCGGATTTTACGAGTGCAAAGTCCGCAACCCGTTTGACAAGTCGGTTTGCGATACGAGGGGTACCTCTTGAGCGACTTGCGATTTCCAGGGCTCCGTCTTTGTCAATTTCGATGTTCAAAATCCCTGCGGTACGTGTAACAACTTTGGAAAGCTCTTCGTCCGTGTAAAACTGTAGTCTGTGTATTATCCCGAACCTGTCCCTTAAAGGTCCCGACAATGCTCCCGCTTTTGTGGTAGCCCCGATTAGGGTGAATTTTGGCAAAGGAAGTCTCAAAGTTTTGACGGTTTGTGCTTTGCCCGTTGTCATGTCGAGATAAAAATCTTCCATAGCAGGATAAAGGATTTCTTCGGCAACCTTGTTTAATCGGTGAATTTCGTCTATAAAAAGGATCTCTCCCCCTTTAAGTGACATCAAAATCCCGATAATGTCTCTGGGACGCTCGAGTGCGGGGGCTGACGTAATCTTTATTTCAACACCCATTTGTCCCGCAATTACTCCCGCTAAGGTAGTTTTGCCAAGCCCCGGAGGTCCGTAGAAAAGAAGGTGATCCAGCGGTTGTTCTCTTTTCTTCGCCGCCGCTATCGTTATTTTAAGGGTTTCTTTCAACGCTCCCTGCCCGATGTAGGCGTCGAAAGTTTTCGGACGGATAGAATTTTCAAAACTTTTGTCCCCTTCGTTCGTTTCTGGTTTCACTATCGGATTTTTGGCGTTTATGTCTATTTTTTTATTTTTGTTTTGCTTGTCTGAAATTATGCTCATGATTTTTTCGTAAGTTGTTTTATTTTTCCTGTTTTCATGTTAGCATATAAATGGAAGATTGGGAAATTGTAAAGTTTAAATAACAGATTGGAGCAAAAATGAAAGTATCCGAACGCATAGAAAAAATTCCACCGTACTTGTTTGCGGAAATAGACAGAAAAATTGCCGAAGCAAGGGCAAAAGGTTGCGATATTATAAGTTTGGGGATTGGTGACCCCGATACTCCCACCTTACAGCCCGTAATCGACGAGATGCACAAGGCAATCGACGACCCTAAAAATCACGATTACCCGCCTTATAACGGGACAAAACAGTTTAGAGAAGCTGCTGCTCAATGGATGAAAAAACGTTTCGGGGTGGAGCTTGATGCGGACAAAGAAGTTTTGTGTAATATCGGTTCAAAAGAGGCTATCGCACATATTTTCTTTGCGTTTGTGGACAAAGGGGACTACACCCTCGTACCCGATCCGGGGTATCCGGTTTACCATAATGCAACAATTTTTGCTGGTGGGACGCCTTACACCATGCCGTTGTTGGAAGAAAACGGGTTCTTGCCGGATTTTGACAAAATTCCGGAGGATATCGCAAGAAAATCCAAGTTAATGTTCCTCAACTATCCGAATAATCCGACGGGTGCAGTTGCGGACTTGGATTTCTTCAAAAAAGCGGTCGATTTTTGTAAAAAGTATGACATCTTGTTATGCTCGGATATGGCATACTCGGAGATGACTTACGACGGCTACAAGGCACCTTCCGTATTGCAGGTTGAAGGCGGAAAAGATGTCGCAATAGAATTTTACTCTCACTCAAAATCCTACAACATGACAGGCTGGAGAGTCGGGTTTGTTTGCGGAAACCAAGACGCCGTTAAGGCTCTCGGCACAATCAAAAACAATATCGACAGCGGTACGTTTAAGGCAATCCAGCAGGCTGCCACAACGGCGTTCACGATTGACGAAAAATACATAACGGATTTAAACAAAATGTATCAAGACCGCAGAGATGTTGTGATTGAAGGGTTAAAAGAGCTGGGTTGGGACGTAAAGCCGACAAAAGCAACCTTCTACATATGGATTCCGACGCCAAACGGGATGTGCAGCGAAGAGTTTGCGACATTGATGCTTGAAAAGGCAAACGTTGTCGTGCCTCCGGGGATTGGGTACGGAAAATGCGGCGAATCTTACATCAGAATTGCTTTGACAAAGGATGTCGAAACCTTGAAAAAAGCTCTTCAGAGAATGAAAGATGCCGGTATCCGTTACCAATAAATTTTAAATCGGTCGAAAGTTTTTTAAGGTTCGATGTTGAAACTTAAAAACTTTCGGCTTATTATCAAAATGTTAAGCATTGGTTTTTTATTTAAA